>DVGY01000110.1 GCA_018712465.1 Candidatus Egerieicola pullicola
CTGTCAAGAACTACTTTTTACCAAACCTGGGTTTGAGGCATTCCTCTAATTTCATGCAACTACTGTTAACTACTGTTTCGGCAAAGGAATGCCAAGCGGGATTTTTGGATTTTGCTTAAATTTTTAACGCTAAAATAAATGAATGCTTTACGCAAAAAAGCGAACCACTGCAAATTCAAAGAATATTCATTTTTTCTTAAAAAGGGATTGACATTTTCCCCGAAATCGGTAAAATGTGTCTTGTAAAGAACGAAGGCGTTCGAGTGGTTACCCGCTCTGACGCCTTCTTTTTTTACGAATTTTTTGAGGAAATGAGGTATCAACTATGGACTTTGGAAGCAATGCATTCATCATGATTTGCGCTGCTCTCGTGTTTTTAATGACACCGGGTCTGGCATTTTTCTATGGCGGTCTGACTCGCCGGAAGAATGTAATCAACACAATGGCAATTTGTGGCGCAATCATGGGCGTCAGCGTGGTTCTGTGGATTCTGGTGGGATTCTCCTTAGCCTTTGGTGCAGACCACGGCGGGATCATCGGCGGATTTGAATACATCTGCCTGAATGGGTTGGATTTCAATACCGCTTTGGATTACGCTCCCAGCCTTTCTTCTCTGACCTACGTAGTGTTCCAGATGATGTTTGCAATGATCACTGCCGGCATCTTAACTGGTTCCGTAGCAGGCCGGATGAAGTTCAAGGCACTGTTCTTCTTCATTATCCTGTGGTCCTTTGCCGTGTACTATCCCCTGGCTCACATGGTTTGGGGTGCCGACGGTTTCCTGGCCAGCATTGGTTCTGTGGACTTTGCAGGCGGCAACGTGGTACACATCAGCTCTGGTGTTTCCGGTTTGGTTCTGGCAATTCTGCTGGGCAGACGCCGTGGTGTGGAGCATGCTCCCTATCGGCCCCACAATGTTCCCTACGTCTTCTTGGGCGCCGGCCTGCTGTGGTTTGGCTGGTTCGGCTTCAACGCTGGTTCCGCTTTGGAAGCCAACGGTTTGGCGGCACATGCCTTCACCACCACTGCAGTGGCATCCGCTTCTGCGATGTTGGTCTGGATGCTCATTGAAGTAATCAAGAGTGGCAAACCCACTTTGGTCGGCATTTCCACCGGTCTGGTAGCTGGCTTGGTTGCCATCACCCCCGGCGCTGGTTATGTTCCGGTATGGTCCGCTTTCATCATCGGCGCAGTGGTCAGCCCCTTGTGCTACTTCGGCATCAACCTGTTGAAGAAGAAGCTGAAAATCGACGATGCTCTGGACGCTTTTGGCTGCCATGGCCTGGGCGGTATCTGGGGCGGCATCGCAACCGGCTTGTTTGCCCGCAGCGACATCAACTCCGTGGCACAATGGAACGGCCTGGTATTCGGCGATGTAAACCTGTTCTTGGCACAGTTGGCCGGCATCGGCATCTCCATTGCCGTGGCTGTCGTTGGTACCCTGGTCTGCGCCGGCATCGTCCGGATCTTCACCAAGCTCCGTGTGGAGCCCAAAGAAGAACTGGTTGGTTTGGATGCTACCCAGCATGGTGAAAACGCGTATCCGTCCTTCAACGGTCTGGACTAAGTAAGGAGGTAACCGACTATGATGTACAAGGTGGAAGCAATTGTTCGAGAAGAAAAGCTGGAAGACATCAAGGCTGCCTTGGATAAGATTGAAGTCAATGGCGTAACCGTGTCCCAGGTAATGGGATTTGGCGTACAGCGTGGCTATCACTCTGTAGTCCGCGGGCAGGAAGTGGACGTGATGATGCAGCCTAAGATTAAATTCGAAATCGTAGTTTCTTCCGAAGAGTGGAAAGATAAAACCGTAAAGGCTCTGATGGAAGAAGCCAAAACCGGTGAAATTGGCGACGGCAAGATCTTCGTATATGAAATCAAAGAAGCCATTAAAATTCGTACAGGAGAAACCGGTTACGATGCCCTTCAGTCTACCATCTGAGCGGCGCAGCATTTCCAAATAACAAGCACAGCACCTCTTGGCTTGATACGGCCAGAGGTGCTGTTTTTTATTGCTTATTGGAAGTGCGACGATTATTTTTAGAAGAAACTCCAGTGGAAACTGGCTTCCCTCCTTCCCTATCCTGGCCGCAGAAATCCCGGCCAGTGCTGACGATGTACAGTTGGGTTGGCCGGGCCAACAGCGCGCCCAGCACCAACACCACCAAGGAGCCAACCAGACTCAAGGTGAAAATTTGCTTTCTGCTCATCGTTTTTCCTCCCTTGACAACAACTTCACAATTCCGGGGTTTTCTACTTCCATTATACCATGCTTCCCTTCTTAATCACAACGGGAAAACGGTCGACGCCCATCAGCAATTTGCTGTTTCCAATGTTGGAGTCCTTATCAATGATGCAGAATTCCAGCACGGCATTTTCCCCCACCCTGGAATTTTTCATTACCACTGAATTTTTAATGGTGGCCCCTTTTTCCACGGTCACTCCTTGAAATAAAATGCTGTTAAACACATTGCCTTGAATCTTACAGCTGTCTGCGATCAAACTGTTGCTCACTGTGCAGTTGGGATCGTACAGCACCGGCACCCCTGGACGAATGCTGGTGTACACCGGCCAATCAGGGCGGAAAATCTGACGCTGAATCTCCGGGCTTAAAAAGTCCATACTGCACCCCAAATATTCCTGCACGGAATCCACCATGGCAGCGTACCCCTTTAACTCGAAGAGCTGGCAGCGAAGAGCGCCAAATTGTTCCGCCAAAACATTGCGCTCGAAACTGATTGTGCAGTCAATGTGGGCTTGTTCTGTCAGGCGGATCAACAATTCCCTTTTCAGCAGGTAGGTGTTTAATCCCACATATCCTTCCCCTTCGGAAAAACAGTTAATCAGTACTTGGGTCACCTGTCCGTTGCGATCCGCTTCCAACACCAGATTTTGGTGATGGGGGCTATTCTGCCGCAAAGAGCCTTTATGGGCCAAAATGGTGATGTCAGCCTTGGAAGTGCGGTGGCACTCCAACATATGCCGGTAATCCAAACTGAACACTAAATTGCTGTCGCTGAGCAATACATATTCCGCTTGGCTGTGTTTGAGATACCGCAAGGCGCCGTAGAGGGCCTCCATCTTCCCCTTGTACACAATGGCATTTTTACTGCCAAAAGGAGGAAGAACCGTCAAGGTTCGCCCTTTGACCCCATAGCCCCAAGCCTGTCCGGTGCCCAAATGCTCCAGCAGGGATTGATAATTTTGCCGGGTGATCACCCCCACTTCCTCTACCTGGGAGTTGGCCAGATTGGAAAGCACAAAGTCGATGATGCGATACTGACCCAAAATGGGCAAAGAACCTAAGGTACGATTTCGGGTCAGTTCCTGTAAGTTTTCATCATAACCGTTTGAAAACAGCAGAGCGGTTAGCTCCATGATTTTTCCTCCTTGTATGTGGCTTATCCCTGGAAATAAACCGGGTGTCCTTTTCCTTGCTGGACCGCCGGATGGCTGAGCACCACAGCGCCGGAACGGATCACGTTGACCTTGTCGTTATAGAAGGCATCTCCGATCCGGCAGCCGGCAGAGATGGTGACTTCTTGGCCTAAAATGCTGTGGAATACCTGTGCGCCCGGCTGCACTACACAGCCCGGCATCAGGATGCTGTCCCCGATCACGGCGTCCTCCCCTACCGTCACCCCTGGAAACAGAATACTGCCCCGTACCGAGCCGGAAATGGTGCAGCCTTCCGCCACCAGGGAATTTTGCAGATAATTGCTGGGATAGAGATACTGAGGCGGCCGGGAGGTGGGCGTGTTAGTAAATAGCTTGTCCTGAAACTCCAAAATCGAAATGCCGCTTTGGGGAGAAAGCAGATCCATCTGTCCCTGCCACAAGTTTTCCACCCCGGTCACCGCCCTCCAATAGCCGTGAAACGCACAGGCAAATACCCGTGCCTCCTTATTTTTCAGCAGAGAAGCGAGAAAACCGGAATAAAAATCCTCCGTTTCGGTTGGGTTGCTTTGCAGCAAATACCTTCGCAGCAGTTTCCAATCAACGACGGCCGCTCCCATGGCGTTGGTATGGCCGGAAGCTGCCTGGGCTCCCACCGCCGTAATGCGCCCCTGATCCCCCACTGTCACTGCCGGACAGTCCGGACTATTTTCCCCGGCCGAAACCACTCCTAAGGTAACATCCGCCCGGTTTCTTTGGTGAAAGGCCAGCAGTCCTCGGTAATCCATAAAATAGGCCCGTTCCGCCTGGAGGAGCAGCACGGTATGGGGATGGTAGTGTTCCAAAAAAGGAATATTCTCCCGTATGGCTTCTAAAGTGCTGCTGCAGCATTTTTCCTGCTCCGGCTTGGCCATAGAAGGCAGAATTTCCAGTTTCGCCCCTAACCGGTCAAATCCCCAACTGGCTCCCGTTCCGATGTACTCATGAAAGGCCGACGGATTCCATTGCGTCAGGATGCCTACAATGTCCAGTTCCGAGCGGCAGCAGTTGGAGAGCACAAAATCAATCAGCCGATACCTCCCTCCGTAATGTACCATTGCCTGGATAAAATCCCGGCTCAGCAGTCCTAGGCTTCCCCGATGAGAAACGTCAATCAGGGCTACACAGTCTTTTTTTCGCATCAATGAATTTCACCTTTCCTTCCCCTAAGAGTGTCTGGTACACTATATGCAGCAGATCCCCCATTTAGAACGGAAAAACGTTGACACCTTTCGACAGACAAGGTACAATAAAACAAACTCCATTTTTTAAATTCCCCCACAAGGAGCTTTGTGTTATGAATTCCCTGCACCCCTATTCCCCGAACTATCAGCTCTCCCACGTAGAAGAATTAGCCCTCTCCCTGAAAAACGCCCCCCAAGAGCTGGTGTGCCGGGAAGAATCCCGCTACAACGGCGTGATCTCTCAGATTGCCGATTACATCCACACCCACAACATCAGCCTGCTGCTAATTGCCGGGCCATCTGCTTCCGGAAAAACCACCACTTCCAAGCGGTTGGAGGCGGCGCTGCTTGCCCGTTCCCATCGAGTGTACCGCATCTCTCTGGACAATTTTTACCGGGAAAGTGACACTCTTCCCCACTGGGAGGACGGAAGCCCTAATTTTGAAACCCCTGACAGCCTGGACATTCCCTATTATCAAAGCAAAATGCAGCAGCTATTCCATCAGGGCAAACAAGAATTTTCGGTGTTTGATTTTAAAACCAACACCCGGGGCAAGGAAACCTTTACCGTAAAGTACGATGCCAACACCTGTCTGATTTTAGAGGGAATCCATGCTCTCAATCCCAAGCTGATGCCCAATGACAGTTTTTCCGCCAGGCGGGTGTATATCAGTCCTCATACCCAGTTCCTTTACCAGAATCATGTTCTGCTCACTGCCCGACAGCTTCGTTTGACCCGGCGAATTTTACGGGATACTGCCCTTCGGGGCGCACAACCGGAACAAACCTTAAAAATGTGGGATCAGGTGCTCCGGGGGGAACGGGAATATCTACACCCCTTCCGCAACATGGCAGACGTTCACATCAACACCACCCATCTGTACGAGCCTTTTCTGTACGCCCATCCCTTTTTAAAGCTGATGGGCCAATCCGGCCATTCCTGGGAGGATTATCCAAAAATCCTGCCGGTGCTGCAAGGAATGAAAACAGTGTCTGAAATGGGATCCTTAACCGAGATTCCCGACACCTCTTTGATCTGCGAATTTTACCATCCTACTCTGCTTTAAGCAAAACAACGGCGCCCTTGGAAAGCAATTCCGCAAGGCGCCGTATTTTTTTGTCTAATTGGACCTATGAGAAGCATCTTTGGCAGAAGACGGATGCAGCTGCAGCACCGC
>DVGY01000111.1 GCA_018712465.1 Candidatus Egerieicola pullicola
GCTGGTGGTGTACATCGCCAAAAAATTCGATTCCACCGGCATCAACCTGGAGGATCTGATCTCCATTGGCGCCATCGGCTTGATTAAGGCGGTGAACACCTTTTCGCCGGAGAAGAAAATCAAGCTGGCCACCTATGCTTCCCGCTGCATTGAAAATGAAATTCTTATGTTTTTGCGCAAGGCCTCTTCCGGCCGGGGGGAGCTTTCCATTGACGAACCCTTAAAGATGGACTGGGACGGCAACGAGCTGCTGCTGCGGGATGTGCTGGGTACCGATCCGGATACCGTCCACCGGGATTTGGAATGGGAAGCGGAGAAACAGCAGCTTCGCCGCTGCATCGGCGGATTGAATCCCCGGGAACGAAAGATCATCTGCCTGCGCTTTGGCTTAGAAGGAGGGGAGGAGATGACCCAAAAGCAGGTAGCGGACGAGATCGGCATCAGCCAGAGCTACATCAGCCGTTTGGAAAAGAGGATTATGAAAAAGCTAAAGACGGCGATGGAGCAATAAAAATCCCCTGCCGTCAAAGACAGGGGAAATTGAAAGACCGGTTACATCCCGCCGGTGCGGGCGGCTTCCTTATAAGTAATGGTGAACTTCGCTTCCGCTGCGGCTTTGAACGCTTGGAAACTGTCCACATCGTCATAACATTGGTATACAACTTCAATGGGCTTGGAATAGTCCACCATTAAGGATCCCATCAGGGATTTGGCGTCGGTAATCATCTGCCCGCTGAGCAGATCAATGGCGTCGTCAAATTGATTGCAAAACCGGCAGAATTCTCGAATTTCTTCCGGGGAGTGCAGAGTGACGAACATTTTGGGCTTCATAGCTCTTCCTCCATTATTTTTTTATGTATTATACGTCACAATCTTTCAAAAAGCAAGCAGAAACACAAAAGTGGGGACAGGAACCACCCTTTTCGGTCCCTGCCCCGAATTTTGCAGCAATTATTTCAGGTTGTTTTCGTACTGCTCGATCATCTTCTTCACCATCTGGCCGCCGACGCTGCCGGCTTCCCGGGAGGTGAGGTCGCCGTTGTATCCCTGCTTCAGGTTTACCCCGACTTCGCTGGCTGCTTCCATCTTAAACTTGTTCATCGCTTCCCGTGCGGAGGGAACCACCAGATTGTTAGAACTCTTCGTGTTGCTCATGTGAATGAACTCCTTTCAAAATGTTTGAATGGAACCTTCCTTTGGCTGCGTTTGCAGTAGTATTGTGAGCTTCACACAAAGAATTATCAGAGACAACTTCAGCCAGTTTTCTTGTTTGTTTTTGTGGATTCTGGTTTTGTTTGGATGAATTGCTTTCCGTGTACCTCCAATTTCACCGGAATACCGCCAAAAAATCCCCGCTCTGGAAAAAAGCTCCGGCAGCGGGGATTTTGCTGTTTATATTTCCGATTAACCGATCCGGCGGATGTTGGGGCGATAGTCCAAAATCTTTTCGATTTCATTTAAGGCGTCGTCCGGAATCACAAAGCCGCTGGCGGCCAGATTCTTTTCCAGCTGTTCCGGCCGGCTGGCTCCGGTGATGACGCTGGTGACGCATTGTTTGCGCAAAATCCAGCTCAACGCCAATACCGCCAAACTGACCCCTAACTCGTCCGCTACATCCAGCAGCCGCTCCACCTTGTCCAGGTTTTCTTCGGTGAGCATATTGTTGATCTGCTTGTCTGCCTGGTGGGTGGCCCGGCTGCCTTCCGGGATGGGTTGGCCTTTGCGGTACTTGCCGGTGAGCAGGCCCTGGCTCAGGGGGGAGAAGCAGGTGATGCCTACGCCGTTGCGTTCGCACAGCCCCATGATCTCATCTTCAATAAACCGGTCCATCATGTGGTACTGGGGCTGGATGACGGCCAGGGGGCGGAGTTTGTAGTACTCCACCACGCCCAAAGCTTCGGCAATCTGAGCCGGAGTCCATTCGCTGACCCCGTAGTACAAAATTTTTCCCGCCTGCACCATGTCGTCCAGAGTGCGGATGGTTTCTTCAATGGGGGTGTCCGGGTCGGGACGGTGGCAGAAGTACAGATCCAGGTAGTCCAGTCCCATGTTTTTCAGGGATTGATCCAGTTGTTCCACAATGTGCTTCCGGGACAGGCCGCCGTCGTTGGGGCCGGGCCCCATGGGGAAGAACACTTTGCTGGATACCACATAGGAATGCCGGGGATACTCCTTTAACAGACTGCCTAAAAACCGTTCTGCCGCTCCGCCGCTGTAGGCGTCGGCACAGTCAAAAAAGTTTACCCCTTTGTCAAAAGCCAGCTTCAAGGTGGCTTTGGCGGTGTCGCAGGCAGCAGTGCCGGTCAGGTCGGTCATCCAGCTTCCCAAAGCGATTTCGCTGAGCTTGATGCCCCATTTTCCCAATTTACGATATTGCATAAAAGACTCCTTTCCAGTGTTTCAAAGAACCTTCTTTTTATTCTCAGTATATCGGAAGAAAGAACAAAAAGCAATGGCTTTTTGCCTTGGGAATTTTGAAAATTTGTTTTCATTTTTCAGAATCTTCCATATTTAAGAGGCTGTGGATTTTCCAGTGCAGCCGGTTGGGTACACTCCTGGGTCCCCGCACCGCCGTCACTCCGTATTCCCGCAGCACTTCTCGGCTGAGTTGATCCGGGGAAAACCGATGGAGCAGTTTGATCTTCATCACCCGGTTCATCCGGACATTCTGATCTTGATATTGGTAGGGAATGTCCACCTCAACGGCCCGGCATTGATAGAGGACGGCGCTTACCGGGGCCGCCATATAAATGTAAATCAGGTCTCCAACCAATACCCGGCTGCTCTGTTTCCAAGTGATTACATCACTTTGCGCAAAGGCTTTTTCTAAATCAAAATAATGGGGATTGGCAGGAATCAGCCAGTCCCGGTCCACCATGGCGTTGGAAGGTCTTTGACTCCCCCGGCGGGAAGTCAGAGAAAAACTGAGATCCAGCAGGAAAAAGATCTGCTCCAGCTCCACCGTTCCGTCCAGCAATACGCTGATCCAGTTGCCCTTGTGCATATGGTACCCCGGCAGGATCCCGGGCTGGGACAACAAGGAACCGATCATGATCGGATCGCATTTCAGATCCAGAATATCCACCTGGCCTGACTCTTCCAACCCCAGCCGTTCTCCAGACACATTCATAATCAGACCGTACCATTTTCGGTTGTGGCTGTGGCGCAGTACTGCGTATTGGGGATTGGAAGCCCAAAGGAACTCCGGCTGGGTGCCGTAACGTTGGGCGGCAAAGGCCAGCACTTCTTTTCGATAGGAACTGTTTTTCAGATGCGGCGCCATGGTGTTTCCTCCCTTCTGCCCTTGATTTCTGCTATGTTGGCAGTATAATATCAGTATAATTGGGCCGGATTCAATCGTCAAGACTGGCAAAGAGGGGAGGGAAACCCGGTGCATGATATTTGGAATCCTTGGCATGGCTGTGTGAAATGCAGTGAGGGCTGTGACCATTGCTATATGTATTTTTTGGATCAGGTGCGGGGCCAGAACGGCAGGGACATTTACCGCACCAAAGCCGGGTTCACCTACCCTTTGCAGCGGGACAAAACCGGCCGGTATAAGATTCAAAGCGGGGAGTTGATTCGGGTCTGTATGACCTCCGACTTCTTTTTGGAGGAAGCGGACCGGTGGCGGCCGGAGACTTGGGAGATCATGCGTCAGCGCCCCGACGTGAAGTTTTTTCTGTTGACCAAGCGTCCTCAGCGGGTGGCGGACTGCCTGCCCAAAGGCTGGGGCAGGGGCTGGGAGAATGTGATGCTCAACGTCACCTGTGAAAACCAACGCCGGGCTGATGAGAGAATTCCCATTCTGCTGGACCTGCCGTTTCGGCATAAAGGGGTGATGTGCGCCCCGTTTTTGGGACCGGTGGAGATTTCTTCCTATCTTTCCACCGGGCAGATCCAACAGGTAGTCTGCGGCGGGGAGAATTACGATGGCGCCCGTCCCTGTGATTATGATTGGGTGAAGAGCCTGCGGGCCCAATGCGAAAGGGAACAGGTCACCTTTTGCTTCATCGAAACCGGCACGGTGTTTTGCAAGGACGGAAAACGGTACCATCTCCCCTCCAAATCCCTGCAAAGCCGGATGGCCCAAAAATCCGGCATCAGCTACTCGGGAAAACCCATCCAATGGAAGCTCACCGACCCGTTGGGCTTTCCCATCCCGGACTCCCTTTTGTACCGGCCTTACTTCGGGGAAAATTGTCAGTATTGCGGCAGCAGGCTGATCTGTAACGGCTGTTCCCGCTGTGGAAAATGCGAAAAATAAATCGGTTTCTTTTCCGGCAGGAAGTGTTTCCTGCTGGTTTTTTTGTCTCCCAATCCGGCGTTCCTGCCTCATCGGTGCAGATTATGACAAATTCATGCACTTTATGCCAAAACAATTGACAACTTAAAAACGACGGTTATAATGAAATTAAAGAACAAAATCAATTTGATTCACTTCGAAAATTTGTGCAAACCAACGGGACAAAGCCTATGAAAGAAGGAGGTGCTTTGGATGAAAGCCATTTGGAAATCCCTCTGCCGCCGGCTTTTGCCGCTGCTGCTTTTAGCGCTGCTGCTGTGTTTTTCTCCCTCCGCCCAAGCGCAGGGGGATTCCAACCAAGACTGGCCTCCGGAGCGCCTGCTGCGGTGGCATGCCCAGATCACCCCGGAAAACACCATCCCAGACCGGGAGAACTACATCCTGATCCACCGGGAGGACCGTTCTGAAATCACCAATGGGGCTTCCTGGTCTCGGGTGCCGGGGCGGGATTCCTTTGATCCGCCCAACTTTTACCCAAACACCGACCTCACCAAGGGCTTTTCCATCAATGAAACCGATCGAGGTACCAGGGGGGTGAAATACCGCTATTCTCCTCGTTCTTCTGTTGGACAAAACTGCTGGGCTTCCATGGGTCTTTCGGTGGCAGGTGATTCCATCTCCTCAGGGGTAGTTCAGATCCAGTTGGCGGGACTAAATGGTTCGCTGCAAATTCAATGGAGTGCCTGTTACGATACCTACGGAGCACCGGTTCATTTTATAGAAGGAAATACCCCTTATGCCAAACAGGTAGCCTTTTTGGGTTACGAGATGATGTGCGGTAACGTTTGCACTACTATTGAGGATACTTATCAATTTTAGCAAATCATTTTTAATAGAAAAGCGAATGGCGTTTTCATTTGATTTGAAAGAGAAAGGAGGTGCTTTGGATGAAAACCATTTGGAAATCCCTCTGCCGCTGGCTTTTGCCGCTGTTTCTTTTGGGATTGCTGCTGTGTTTTTCTCCCTCCGCCCAAGCGCAGGGGGATTCCAACCAAGACTGGCCTCCGGAGCGCCTGCTGCAGCGGCATGATCCACGACACCCGGAAAACACCATTCTGGATTGGGAACACAGTATCGTCACTTACCGGGCAGACCGGTCAGAGATCACCGACGGTGCTTCCTGGTCCCGGGTGCCGGGGCGGGATTCCTTTGATCCGCCCAACTTTTACCCAAACACCGACCTCACCCAAAGCCTTTCGGTCAGCGAAACCTATCTGGGTTCCCGGGGAGTGGAGTACCGCTATTTCCCCGCTTCCTCCCCTGGGCGGAACTGCCTGGCTTCCATGAGTGTGTCTATGGGCGGCTATGGAATTGACAATGGCGTAATTGAAATCCGACTGGCAGGGCTGGATGGGTTTTTGCAGAGCCAAACGACTGCTGATTGGTCCTCACCGTGGATTCATTTGTTTTCCGTAGAAGGAACTACCCCTTATGCCAAACAGGTGGTTTTTGCTGGTTATCGCATGGAATTGGGAAATATTTTTACTACTATTGAGGACATTTATCAATTTTAGCGAATCATTTTTAATAGAAAAGCGAATGGCGTTTATATTTGAAAGAGAAAGGAGGTGCTTTGGATGAAAACCATTTGGA
>DVGY01000112.1 GCA_018712465.1 Candidatus Egerieicola pullicola
GTCATACAATCCACCTGAACATTAAGAGTCACGGCAGGCCTGAAGATGAGCTTCCATGCTTTCCAGTCCTACCTCCGGGAACTGTTCCAGCAGTTTTTTGGCCATCACCTGATAGCCAAATACCGTGGGATGAATGCCGTCGAAGAAATAGTCCTCTATGGCAGTCAAGCCGTCAGGCTGCACCATGGCGGAGTGATAATCCAGATAGGAAAAGCCAAATTCTGCGGCGATCCGCTGAATCCGACGGTTAAGCTCCACTGTGTATTCCCGGCGCTGAGGGTCTTCTCGAGTAAAGTACATACAGGTAGGCAGTACCGAACACAGCACCAGCCGCAGCCCAGTCTCATAAAACCGTTTTGCCATGGCTCGGATGTCCTGTTCCGCCCGGTTCAACACCTGATCCATGGGCTGACCGGGGAGGCGTCTCCAATCATCGTAGGCCAGCTCCCAAGAATTGTTGATGCCGATCATCAAAAAGGTAATGGCAGGACGAAGCTGAATGGCGTCCGCTTCCAGCCGGCGGAGACAGAACTCAGTGTTGTCTCCCCCAATCCCGCGATTCAGCAGCAGGCCCTTTTGGCAATAAAAATAGCTTTCGATCTCCCAGTAATGGGTGATGGAATCCCCGATGAACAGAGCTCCCACCGGCAGATGCCGCTGCAGTACTCCTTGGTTGCGCAGATCAAATTCTACCCGGCGCACATCTGCCGGGCACTCTACCCCAAACCAGCCGGGGCGAAGAAATTCTACCTTTTCCATATAATCCTTCCTTTTTTACATTCTCATTTCAGTCCTATCGAATCTTACCGCAGAGGTTCTCATACCGGAAGTGGATAAAGCCGCCACAATTTGGATGGTTGACACAGAGGTTTTCCTGAATCAGCAAGGTTTCGGTGGTGGCAAATTTGTAGGTGGCCAGACCCACATATAATTTCACGTTTGTGCCAGAAGTCAGGCTGACCCACTTATTAAACACATCCAAAAAAGGTGCCTGCTCATGGTCAAACTCCCAGTAAATTTGGGGAGCGATATAGTCCAGATAGCCGGGTTGAGTGCACCAGGTCACAATATTGGTGTACTGCGTTGTATCGGAGGCAGGGGCGTCGTAGTAATTTCCTCCAGGGCTCACCCCAAATTGCACCGCCGGGTTGATGGACTTCACCGTTTGATACACTCGCTGCACCAGCCGGTCGGTGGCAGCGTGGGCGGTGGCGGCATCGTAACCGTATTGCTCCGGTGGGATACTGTAAAAATAATCGTCAAAGTGGATGCCATCTACGTTGTAATTTTGCACCAACTCGGCAATGCCGTTGCAGATTAAATCCAGCGCTTCCTCGTTGTTGGGATCCAGGTAGTAGTAGCCGTCGGTATCATTGTAACGCATATATTGGGTGTTGCCAAGCCACTGTTTGGTAAGATAAGAAGCATCCACCGTGGCAAAGTCGTTTTGGCTCATCAACCGGTAAGGATTGACCCAAGCATGGAAGGAGAGGCCCAGCTCATGAGCCTGCTGAATGAAAATTTCCAAGGGATCGTAATCCGCCGCCTGCCCAGCGGTACCGGTGACGTATTTGCTCCAAGGATAATACGCGGAAGGATAGATGGCATCCCCATGGGAACGCACCTGAACAAACACCGTGTTAATGCCCTGGGCTTTGGCGTTATTCAGCACCACCCTGGTATAGTAAGAAAAGTCCTGCTGGTTGTGGTCCTGCATCATGGATTCCAACTCGATGTAACTAATCCACACGCCCCGCAAATCATCCTGGTACAGCAGCACGTCACTTTGAGGTTGGGCCTCTTCCGAAACAGACTCCTCTGGCTGAGACTGGGTTTGGGAAAGGGTGGCAGCACTGTTGAGCACCGGAGTGCAGCCGGTACAACCAAGCAGCAGCACCGCAGCCAACAGCAAAGACAGGACTTTTGGCTTTCTCATAAAAACTCCTTTCAGCTATGACAAGAAGAAAGTGGAGCGTTTTCTCACTCCACTGGGTCATTACTCTTCTTTCTCGGAATTGCGCTTGGTGATGTCTAAGCGCACCACCGCCTGGTAGTCCGGGGTCAGGACGGTAAAACCCTGGCCGATTTCATTGGGGTAAACCTCCAATTTAGAAAAATCCAGATGGCGGAAATCAAAGTCCACCGAATCCTTGTGAAAACTCATCAGCGCAGTTTCGTCACTTTGCGAGGAATCGGGGATCTTTACGTAATCCTCTTGGTCCACATCCCGCAGCAGCTTATCGGTGAGCAGCTTTTCCTTCAGCTCCTTCACGTCAAACTCCTGGGTATCCGAGAGAGGATCCCGCACAATGCGGGGCTGTGGGCTGGCAGGAGCCAGGTCCGGAATCACCATGGTGGGCTGCTGATCTGCCGGCACTGTCTCATAGTGGAACGGCGATGCAGTCTCGGGAGCCGGGTGATTTTCCACCGGCATTGGCTCAGGAATAGAATCTTCGTAAAAGGGATCGGTGCTCATCAGCACCGGCTCTCCTTCCTCTTCCTGAAAATAACCAGGAAGCGGACGGCGGGACAAGGTAGAACTATGGCTTTTCCAGATCATCAGCACTATCCACAGCACCACCAATACCCCTAAGGGGGCCAGCAGACAGCAGACCAATCCCAAATTGCTGTTCCAGAAATTCAGGGCCTTCCCCAACCAGTCGCTGGAGAATACCACTTCCCCTACCACGTTTTCGGGCAGAATCTCCAGATCCGGCTGGTTGCGGCCGTTGCGGACAGTCCAATACAGCGTATCATCCACAGTGGTAAAGCCGGTGATAGCAGAAAGGCTGTAGCCTTCAAACACCTGATTGTCATCCCATGCAGCATAAAGCACCACACTGCCCTGACCGAGTCCGGCTGAGCTTCCCTCCACCGGAGCAGCCACCACTAAGGTGTTGGGTTTATACAGCCAGGTGAGATTGTCACAGTCTTCAATCACATACTGCCGTCCCAACAACGTGGGAAGGGTACCTTGTTCTGCCGCTAGATACTGGGTAACGCGCAGCAAAGCGCAGAGAGCCGCCGACAGGATGGTTAAAACCAGCAGCAAAATGGCAAAATACTTCAGCACACGGTATCCTGCCGGTTTTTTTCTCGCCATGAGACTTCCCTCCTCTTTTCACGACCGTTCTGTTCTTGCTGTCATTTCTACTCTGTCATTATGGGTGTTTTTTTGGATTTTGTCAACCGGTTTCCCAGAAATTACTGAAAAAGCTGTTCGACCAAGGACGAAAACTTCTTTTTTCGGCTGCGGCTGGGCTCAAAGGGAAGGTCCTCCATGGAATCCACCACCACAAAGTCCTTGCCCAGCAGCCGAATCCGCTCCCAGGGTATCTGCTTGGGTTTACCGGAACGGAAAAACAACAGCCTGGGTCGGGTTCCATAGGTGAGCAGGGCTTTGACACAGTTGTCCTCCAACAGCAGATCGTCCACCATGCCCAACCGGTCCCCGGTATCCATACAAATCAGCTCCCGCTTTTTCAGCTGGGAAAAGGTCAATTCCATGCCGACACGCCCCCTTCTCTGCCCAAAGATATGCGCAGAAAATCGGGAACAGAACTTTACTTCAGTTCCACAATGGTGACGCCGCTTTCCCCTTCCCCAAAGACACCCAGGCGATAGCTTTTCACACTGGGATGGTGCTTTAAGTGCTGCTGCACCGCTTTACGCAGCGCGCCGGTGCCCTTGCCGTGAATGATGGTGACCTGGCCCTGATTGGCCATGACGCAGTTATCGAGAAACTGATCCAGCTCCATCAAGGCTTCCTCCACCGTCTCGCCCCGAAGATCCAGTTCCATGCTGGCCCGGCGTTGGCTTTGGCTTTGGGCGGACATCATTCGTCCTCCCGCTCGATACTGTGGCTTTTTGGGCGCGTAAGGATTCTTTTCTTCCAGCAGGCGGAGGTTGGAAATCTTCACCCGGCTTTTCAGCAGCCCGGCCTGCACCAAAATAGAGGTTTTCCCTTTGGAATCCTCCAAGGCAGTGCCCTTTTTGTCGATGTCGAAGATCAACACCGTATCCCCTTTCCGAATGGGCCGGGGAAGTTTATATTCCTTGTTGCTGCGCTGCTGTACCGGGTTGGCGGTTTTGTCCAGTTGTTGCAGTTCCCGGCGCAGCTGTGCTTTGGCATCGGCGGTTTTCTTGGCAAACTCTTGGGCGTCCTTTTCCTTTTTCAAGGCGTCCAGCTCATTGAGCAGCCGGTCGGACTGAGCTTTTACCTGATTGACCAACTGGGCTGCCTGTTTCTGGGCTTTGTCCAGAATTTCTTTTTTCTCCTCTTCCAGCTCTTGGCGCTGCTCTTCCAGCCAGAAGTTTTTCTGCTTGAGCTGATCGGTGAGGGACTGGTATTCCTGAAATTGTTTTTCGTACTCCTGGCGCTGGGTTTCCAGCCGGGAAATGGTGGTTTCCAGTTGTTTGTTTTCCTGATCCACCAGGCTTTCCGCCTTTTGCAGCACCCCTTCGTCCAATCCCAACCGCCGGGAAATGGCAAAGGCGTTGCTTCGTCCCGGCACTCCGATCAGCAGGCGGTAGGTGGGTTTTAAGGTATCCACGTCAAATTCACAGCAGGCGTTTTCCACTCCGGCGGTTTCAATGGCGTACACCTTCAGCTCAGGATAGTGGGTAGTGGCGGCAGTGACTGCTCCCCGCTGACGCAGCGCTTCCAGCACTGCTATGGCCAAAGCCGCCCCCTCTACGGGATCGGTGCCGCTTCCCAATTCGTCGGTAAGGATCAGGGAATGGTCATCAGCAGTTTTGAGGATGTGTACCAAGTTGGTCATGTGAGCGGAGAAGGTGGATAGACTCTGCTCGATGCTTTGCTCATCCCCGATGTCCGCCAGCACCTGGTCGAACACCGACATAGTGCTTCCTGCCCCCACCGGAATCAGCAGCCCGCACATGGTCATGAGACAGAGCAGGCCGATGGTTTTCAAGGTAACCGTTTTGCCGCCAGTGTTGGGGCCGGTAATTACCAAAGTCCGGCAGTCTCCTCCCAATGTCAGGGAGATGGGCACGGCGGTTTTGGGATCCAACAAGGGGTGGCGGGCTTTATTCAACACAATCTCCCCGGTGTCGGTGAGACGGGGTTTCTGGGCGTTCATCTGAGCGGCCAGCTCTGCCTTGGCAAAACAGAGGTTCAGCGCAATGACCACCTCAAAGTTGTCCATCAGGTTGCGGGCGTGTTCCGCCACCGTTTGGCTGAGTTCATACAAAATCCGCTGGATCTCCGCCTTTTCCTGAGTTTGGAGAACACGAATCTGGTTATTGGCTTCCACCACTCCCATGGGTTCCACAAAGAGGGTGGCGCCGCTGGCGGAGGAATCGTGCACCAAGCCGGGAATTTCAGATTTGTGCTCCGCCTTCACCGGCACCACAAACCGGCCGTCCCGCTGGGTAATCAGGTTTTCCTGGAGGGCTTTCTGGTACTTGGAGGAGCGGATGATTTTATCCATCTCCTGCTTGGCTTTGGCTTGAGCGGAAGCAATTTTCCGGCGCAGGTCCGCCAAAGTGGAGCTAGCGTAGTCGTTGACCATCTCTTCGCTGACCACTACCTGGTCGATGGCCTTTTCCAAAGCCTGATTGGGAGCCAGTTCAGCAAACAGCTCTTGTAGAGAATTTTCCACTCCTGCGCACTGGGCGTACCACTGGGTCAATCCCCGGACCTGACGGAGAAGCTGTCGAATCCGCAGAAACTCCACCAGGCTCAAGCTGCCTCCCTTTTGGGCGATGGTCAAGGCCGCCGCCGGGTCGGAGAGATTGGAAAAATGGGGGGTGCCGAACTGGGCGGAAAGGGTGAAGGCATCGGCGGTTTTGTCCAGCGACTGCTCCACCAGATTAGGGTTCGTATAAGGCTGAATCGAGAGGGCCTTTTCCCGGGCGGCGTCGCAGCAGGTACAGTCCGCCAAACGGGCCAGGATCTTATCCAGTTCCAGAGTTTTACAGTAACGTGATTGGATTGGCATAATGAATTCCTTTCAATATGTTTTTCGCAGTAAAATACCCCCGTTGGACGGAGGTAAAAATAGTCAAAGCAGTTTAAACGGAAAAGAGGATTCCCCCTTTTCCCCTCCAACGGTAACCCGCTCTCCCTAAACTTGCAGGGCACGGTATACCGATAAAGCCCGGCTTTGCAGGCCGGTGTGAATGAGAAGATACCGTTCGGTAAGCCGGTCCAGCTGCTTTAAGCTCTCTCCCTTTAAAGAGAAGGAAAACAGCTTGTCTTCGTCGGCATAGAGGATCTGGCGCATGGCTTTCAGCACCGCCGGGCGCAGCAACACTCCCCCCTGTCCTTGTTGAGGATGGGCAGCTTTGCAGTTTCCGCAGAGCAGGCAGGAATCCTGCGGAAGAAAGTACATCTGTTCGCTCTCAAAAATCCCACAGCCGCTGCACCCAATGAGATCCGGCATAAATCCGGCAATGGCGGCGCTGCGAAATTCAAAGATGGCCTTCAGCAGCACCGGCTGGCGGCGGTCGTCCTCCAGCAAAGCCAAGGTGTTTAATAACAGCCGCAGCATAGGCCAAGCGCTTTCCGCTTCTGGAGTCAGCACCGAAGCCAAATCGCAGAAATACTCCCCCAAAGCCAGTTTTTCCGGATTCAGGCGAAGCTGGTAAAAATTCCGGATGGGGGTGGCGGCGTCTACAGTAATGTACTTTTTCCCTTCAAAGAGGCAGAATTCGCTGTAGCAAAGAGGCATACAGCCAGCCGCTAGGGGGGAACGCATCCGCTTCACCCCTCGGGCACAGACCTCCAGCACTCCTTTTTCCTTGGTGAGCAGCACTAATATCCGGTCGTTTTCCCCGATATTGCGCTGCTTGAGCACCAAGCCATTGAGCTTAAAAAGCATGGTTTATTCCCCGAAAGACAGGCCAAAATTGCGGATTAGGCCATCCTTATTCCGCCAATCCTCCTTCACCTTCACCCAACAGGTGAGGTTGACCTTGGCCTGCAAAAACTGCTCCATCTGGGCACGGGCAGAGGTAGCAATGGTTTTCAGCATACTGCCCCTCTTGCCGAGAATCATGCCCTTGTGGGAAGGACGCTCGCAGTAAATGGTGGCGTCAATGTCCAACAGACCGGGCCGGTCTTCCCGCTCCCGCATCTTCTCGATGACCACTGCAGTGCCGTGAGGGATCTCCTGACGGAGGTTTAAGAGAATCTGCTCCCGCAGTAACTCCGCCATAATCACCCGTTCCGGCTGGTCGGTGAGGGCGTCGTCGGGAAAAAAGTGAGGGCCAGGGGCAAGGTAAGCGGCAAGCTGCTGCATCAGCGGCTCTAAGCCCTTTTTTTCCAGTACGCTTACCGGAAAGATAGCGTCAAACAGGTTCAGCTTGCCAAAAGTGTCCATCCGAGCCAGTAGATCGGTTTTTTCTTTCAGAGTATCGATTTTATTGATGACCAGCACCGCCGGAAGCTGGATGTCCCG
>DVGY01000113.1 GCA_018712465.1 Candidatus Egerieicola pullicola
TGAAGTGCGATAAACGAAACCATCTTTACACCAAACCATCAAACCAAAGGAGGAACCCTCTTTGTTGACTCATCGTTGTCCTTGGTGCGGGGAAAAGATTCCCACCTGGCGCTACCGTCCCAAAGACCCCATTTCCATTCTCAGTGACAATGGAAAAATAGACACCTGTCCGTCCTGTGGTAAACTTTACAAAAGCTCCTCTCCCACCCTCATTATCATCGTATTGGTTTCGGTCGCCTTTGGCGGAAGATTTATTGGTTCCCTGATCACTTCTCCCCAAAATGCGTTTTTAAAAATCATTCTCTCTCTGCTCTGGATTCTATGCCTTCTGACGGCTCTGGTTCAAACTCTAAGGCTACCCTACTGTCGTGACTACAAAACCTCCGGCATGAAAAAGTTCTTTTTATGTTCTGCCGCTGTAGGATCCCTATTTGGCAGCTTTGTCATTCTGCATTGGATCAAACACGGAAGTGTACTGGTGTGGGTGTTTCTGACTTATTTGGCAATCTTTTTGGTACTGGACACTGTAGTCTATCTGCACTACCGCAGCTACTACAAAAAAGAAAGCCGCAAAAGCTTCGGCTGCCCTTCCGCCACCGTCCGGATTACTTGGTATCCCCATAAAGAAGGGGGATTAGTGGCTCCAAAGCTTCGAATTGTTCCGGGTGAAATCTTTCCGGTGTGCTTTTTGAACCCGGCGCAGCAGCCCATCAGCGGAGCGCTCTGCGTCACCCTGTCCCGTCTGAAATGGAGCGGCCTTCATCACTGCTGCTGCACCATTCAGTTGGTGCTGGATGATGTGAAGACGGAAAAGCTGTTTGTTCCCGGCAACACCTTTTTCCTTTATCACGAGGAACTGAGAATTGCTCAAGGAGTGATAGAAGAACCGGCAGTTTGCCATGAAAAAACCACTCCATCCTCCATCAAGGCAACGTCTTGACATCTTCCCTGCAAAAAGTTTGGTCTTCGGAAATCCAATTTTCTTTCCCAATGAAAAATCAACCATTATTTTACTGGAGGTGTTACCATGTCAACGGTCCACAATCAAGCCAATCCTGGGGATTTCGCCAAAACAGTGCTGATGCCCGGCGATCCCCTGCGAAGCAAATTCATCGCCGAACACTTTTTCGAACATCCCAAGCTAGTGAACAATGTGCGGGGTATCCAGGGATACACTGGAAGCTATCAGGGCCATCCGGTCAGCGTCATGGCCAGCGGCATGGGAGCCCCTAGCATGGGGATTTACAGCCGGGAACTGTTTGACCAGTACGGCGTGGAAACCATCCTGCGCATCGGCACCACCGGAAGTCTACAGGATCACATCCATGTAGGGGACTTAATTCTTGCTGCCGGAGCCTGTACCGACACCAATTTTCTGGCTCACTGGAAGGTCACCGGCTTCGCCCCCATTGCTGCCCCCAAGCTGGTAAGCCGGGCTATGGCCCTGGCAGAAGAAATGGGGTACACCTACTACGCCGGAAATGTGCTCACCAGTGACCGATTTTACATGGACGACATGGAACAGCTTCGCCGCTGGCGGCGAATGGGGGTACTGGGCACCGAGATGGAGACTGCCGCTCTTTATTCCACTGCCGCTTGGTGCGGCAAACAGGCCCTGTCTATTCTCACCGTCAGCGACGGGATGTTCAACGACGAGGACTCTACTCCCGCCCAGCGGGAGACCCAGTTTACCCGGATGATGAAGCTGGCGCTGGCGTTGGCGGTGGAGTTGGAAGAAGAATAATCATCAAATTGGACAAAAAGGAACGGAACCCTAAAAAAGCGGGGTTCCGTTTTTTTGGTAGATTTAAGGGGAAAATTACAAATCCGGTGCGACGGCATAGCGCTCAAATGGTTACCGTAACCATTGCCACAACAAGAACAACGACTCCCACTGTGACGAAAACGGCTGAAAGCTCAAGAATTTTTTCTTCTTCCGCAGGCGCAAGTGCCCACATAACTGGCATTCACCCGGCCGCAATCAGGGCAGCGCCAGCCATTAGCGGGGATGCTGGTACGGGGCGGATTTGCCTTACTGGAATAACCTAAATTTTTGCTGTTACTGTCGCTGAAGATGGAACTAGAACTTTGAATCCCACCAATGCCCATCTTGCGTTTGTAACGCCTATATTCACTTGCAGCAGTTGAATCAATATCATTTACCCGCTTGCTTAGAAGATATTCAAATATACCACATACAACAATAACAACCAATGGTACTGGTAAATAAGCGAAATAATCATCCCAAGTTGCTGAACGGCTCCACCATTGTCCAAACCGCTCATTAACGTCAACAAACACCCAAATCAAATAACCTATTAAAAAGATCGGTTCGCCAACCTTAAAAATTGTTTGCCCAGTCTTATAAGTACCATAATTATGTAAATTCCGGTATTCCTGAATGAATTCCCCTTCGCTCTTAATGGTCTCCACATACCTGGGCGCCGGCTGAGCATAGCTTGTCTGAGGCGGGGGTGCTGATTGTGGTGCGGCAGTTTGCGCTGCCGGATCTCCTGCTCTGCCCGGTTTCTGTCCGCAGCTTGGACAAAAGGCGGAATCATCGGGAATTTGTGCGCCGCAATGAGAACAATACATGGTGCCTCTCTCCTTTATCGTTTTCAGCAGATAGAATTTTTCTCTCCGCTTTTTTTCATAATAACACATAAGTATTCATATGTCAACATATGTGTTCATAATAATGTGCCTCTTCTGGTATGTTAAAGGTAGGAGGTGCCGCCATGGAACAGTCTGCTTTAGATCCCATCTTAGTGGGACAAGTGCTGGCCGAATACCGCCAAGCCAAAGGCCTTTCCCAAGAGGTGGTCAGCGGACTGGCCGGCATCGGCCGCACCCATTTAAGCGCCATCGAACGTGGAGAGCGAAAGCCCACTCTGGAAACCTTCTACCGTATCTGCCAAGCTCTGGGGGTATCCATGAGCCAAGTGGCCGCTTCCATTGAAGAAAAGATTTCAAACTAATCCCCGCCGGGAAAATCAGCGGGGAATTTTGCTGGACAAAGTCATAAACCATCCCCCGACCCCATATCCATTTCCTAGAAAGAACGTACAGGGGGCGGGGGTATGAAAAACTGTTCTAAAAAAACCACCTTAATCCGTTTAGCCGTGCTGGGGGCCTGCCTGCTCATCGGCGGACTGGCCGTGCTCTTTCAGCCGCTGGTGGTCCAAGTCGACCGCTCGGCCCAAACCTGGGAAACGGTGGTCATTGACCCAGGCCATGGAGGCTTCGACGGAGGCTGCATCGGAGTCAACGGAGTGTACGAAAAGGACATCAATCTCAGCATTGCCAAGGTGTTTAACCAGCTTTGTATGTTTATGGGCTACGACACCGTCATGACCCGGTACACCGACACCGCCTTATGCAATGGAGAAATCACCGGCAGTCTGCGCCAGCAAAAAATAGAGGACATCAACAACCGGCTGGCTATTTTAGAGCGGCAGAAAAACGCCGTCTGCGTCTGCATCCATCAGAACAAATTCACCGATTCCGACCAGCACGGGGCCCAGATGTTCTACGGCATCAAAGAACCTGCCAGCGAGGGGTTGGCCAAAGCCATGCAGTCTGCTTTCGTCAGCCAGCTCCAGCCGGACAATACCCGCCAAATCAAGCGAGGGGACTCCTCAGTGTATCTGCTCACTCAGTCCCCTATCCCTATCGTACTCAGCGAATGCGGATTTCTCTCCAACCAAGAGGAATGCGAAAAACTCTCGGGGGCGGAGTACCAAGGACAGGTGGCCTTTACCCTGCTCACCGGGCTGGTAAACTGGGGGAGCGGAGTGGAATAGCAGCAAGGGACAATCAAACTGTCCTCAGGAAAGGAAAGTAAAAATGGAGCCACTGTACGACAATCCAACCTTCTTTGACAAATACAGCCAGATGTACCGTTCCCAGCACGGTTTAGCGGGGGCGGGAGAATGGCCTTCCCTACAACCTCTACTGCCGGATTTTACCGGTAAACGAGTGCTGGATTTGGGCTGCGGTTACGGCTGGCACTGCTCCTACGCAGCCCAACAGGGAGCTGCGTATGTTTTGGGGATCGACAATTCCCAAAGAATGCTAGAAGTGGCCAAAGCCAAAAACAACGCCCCGGAAATCCAATACCGCCGGGCTTCCATCGACCAGTTGTCCCTGCCGGAAGAGAGCTTTGATGTGGTGTTCAGCTCCCTGGCCATCCACTATCTGCCGGACTATCCAGGACTAGTGGAGCAGGTGAAAAGCTGGCTAGTGCCGGGAGGGGACTTCGTTTTTTCGGTGGAGCACCCCATCTTCACCGCCCAAGGCCCTCAGGATTGGGTGTACGGCCCCAAGGGGGAGATCTTACACTTCCCAGTAGACAACTATTTCTACGAAGGGGAGCGGGAAGCGGTGTTTTTGGGAGAAAAGATGGTCAAGTACCATCGCACCCTCACCACTTACTTGGACACCCTGCTGCAAAAAGGATTTTCCCTCAAGCGGGTGGTGGAACCCCAGCCTCCCCAGTCCATGATGAATCTACCGGGAATGCAGGACGAGATGCGCCGACCCATGATGCTGCTGGTGGCGGCGGAGAAGAGATAAGCAAGCAAGACGGTTTTTCTCAAAAGAAGGCCGTCTTTTTCTTTGCTTCAAAAAACAACACCGCCACGGGAGCAATCCCAGGCGGTGTGTCTCTTTGTCCAATTTACTTTTTCTTTCCCTTTTCCCGGCTGAATACCAGCAGCAGTCCTTCCCCCTCCGGGGCTTCGGTGCGTCCTTTCAAACTCATGCCGCTACGCAAGGCGGCGGCAATGCCAGGCTGGTCGGTGTCCGATACCAGGGTGCAGACTTCCTCCACCCCCGGCTGGGAAAAGGCGTAGTCGGTGACTGCCCGGACTGCCTCAGCAGCGTAACCCTGATGGAGGTGCTCCGGGGTCAGTTCCCAGGAAATCTGCCACATTGTCTTTTTATTCCACTGGATCTTCTGCATGCCGCAATGGCCGCATTCCTCCCCAGTTTCCCGCAAAAACAGCTCCCACCGGTCCTCACCGGCAGGACGAAGTTCCATTCGTCCGGTTTCCATATTGATCCTTCCCTTCTGATTGAAACGTTAGCTTGATCTTGTGTCTCCCCCGGCAAAGGCCGCTTTGGCTGCCTGCTGGAGGGTGCGCACCCCTACCACTTCCATACCGGAAGGGGTGCGTTTCAGTTGTTTGAGGCTGTGAGCCGAAACGATGCACCGGGTAAATCCCAGCCGTCTGGCTTCGCTGATTCGCTGTTCCAAACGGGTGACACCCCGAACCTCCCCGGTGAGGCCTACTTCCCCCAAGGCCAGCAGATCGGCGGGAATGGGTTTGTCCAGCAAACCGGACAAAAGCGCCAAGCAGACGGAAAGATCCGCCGAGGGTTCCTCTAAGCGCAAGCCCCCCACCACATTTACATAGGCGTCCAGGCTGGACATACGGTAGCCACAGCGCTTTTCCAGCACCGCCAACAGCAGGTACAGCCGGTTATAGTCAAAGCCGCTGGCACTGCGCCGTGGCATTTGAAACACAGTTTTACTTACCAGCGCCTGGACCTCCACCAAAATAGGACGGCTGCCTTCCATTACACAGACTACGCAGCTGCCGCTTTCCCCTTCCGGACGGCCTTCCAACAGGGCAGCGGAAGGATTTTCCACCTGTTCCAGTCCCTCTTCCTCCATCCGAAACACTCCGATTTCGTTGGTGGAGCCAAAGCGGTTTTTGATGCTGCGAAGGATGCGAAAGTTCAGGTTTCGGTCTCCTTCAAAGTGGAGCACGGCGTCCACAATGTGTTCCAGCACCTTGGGACCGGCAATGGCGCCGTCCTTATTCACATGCCCTACCAACAAAATAGGGATATCCTCCTCCTTGGCCAACCGCAAAAAAGCGTTGGTGCATTCCCGCACCTGCTGAACACTGCCGGGGGCGGAAGAAAACCGGCTGAGACTCATGGTTTGGATGGAGTCCACCATCACTACCTGCGGCCGGGTGGTACGAATCAGCTCCAAAATCTGCTCCACGTCGGTGGCGCAGGCCAGCTTCAGTCCCGGGGCGTCCACCCCCAACCGATCGGCCCGCAGACGGATCTGCCGGGGGGATTCCTCCCCGGAAAGGTAAAGCACCTCCATCTTTTGGCCCAAGGTCTGGCAGATCTGAAGCAGCAGGGTGGATTTTCCGATGCCGGGATCGCCTCCCAGCAGCACCAAACTGCCCTTTACCAGTCCGCCGCCCAGCACCCGGTCCAACTCCGAAAAGCCAGTGGCAAAGCGAACTTCCTCTTCCAGGTCGATCTCCCGGATGGTCTGAATTTTGGCCGGAGCCAGAACCGGCCGGGAGGAAGAAGCCGAGACAGAAGGGGCCGTGACCTGTTCTTCAAAGCTGTTCCAAGCGCCGCAGCCGGGACACCGCCCCAGCCATTTGGGGGTCTCATATCCGCAGTCCCGGCAGATATAATTTGTTTTTGCCTTCATAACAGTCTCCTTGCAGCAATCCTCGCAATAAAACCTGGAATGAATTTTCAGGCTGTGGTTGCCTCCAACCGCTACCAAATTCACTCCGCAGGCAGATGCACATATTCCTTCACCTGTTCCCAAGGCACGGTAAATCCGGCTCCGTGGGAACAGAAGATGGAGTCTGCCGGATGGTTGATGTCCCGAATGGGATCGTAGCCCCGCTGTTCCACCACTTGATCGGTGTTGTGGCAGGGAGCATAGCCGGCAAAGGTGGTGGCAGCGCTCCCTCGTCCACCGGTGAGAGCGGGAAGCTGTTCCAACAGCGGCAGCATCTGCTCCACCGGAGCGGCGCCGGAAAGTTCTGTCCAGTCCCCGGTAAAGCAAGGCGGATCCGGCTGTCCCGCCAAAGCTGCCAGCAAACCATTTACCTTTCCGGCGGTGTCGGCAGGCACCAGCATTTCGTAGCGGTAGATGGGTTCCAACAACAGGATCTGTCCCCGCTGTCTGGCCTGCATCAGCCCTTGACGGATGGCACGGTAGGTGGCTTGGCGGAAGTCGCCTCCCTCGGTGTGCTTTAAATGGGCCCTGGCCGCCACCAAAATCACCTTCAAATCGGTCACCGGGCTGCCGGTAAGAACCCCGGTGGGCACCTGTTCCAGCACATGGGTGCGGATCAGATTCTGCCAATTCTGTTCCAGCACATCGGTAGACACCCGGCTTTCAAAAACAATGCCGCTGCCTCGCTGTCCCGGTTCCAAGCGCAGATGTACTTCAGCGTAGTGCCGTAAAGGCTCGTAATGGCCGTAGCCGGTGACCGGACTGCTCAGGGTTTCCTGATACAGGATGTTCGGTTTGGTAAAGGACACCTGCACCCCCTGCCGGGCCAACAGATCCTGCAAAATTTCCAGCTGAATAGCACCCATACTCCGAAGGGTCAGCTTCTCTCCAGATAACTGTACCTGCAAGGAAGGTTCCTCCCGTTCCAGACGATGAAACAGCTGAGCCATTTCCGGCAGGGAGTACGAATCAGGGTACACCGCCTGCACCGTCAGCAGCGGGGCGGTTTGCGCCAACCTTTTGGAAGGCTCTCCTCCAAATCCGGTGCCGCAGGACAGGATTTCCTGGGCGGGCAGCATGACAAACACTTCTCCGGCTTGAACCTGCTGGGTAGGGGTAAGTTTTCCTCCCAAGGGAATTTTCAGCTGTCCTGCCTTCACCACCTCCCCGGTATCGGTGAGAGTCAGGGGAGTACGGGTTTCCAGGGTGCCGCCGGTGAGTTTACAAAAAGCCATGGGGGTATTTTTCTCGTCGTACCGAATCTGGTATACCAAGCCTTTGGGTTCCCCCTGGTTAGAATACTGGGTGGGAAGAAGCTTCAGCAGCGCCAACAGCTCTTTCACCCCGGTTCCCTGCAAGGCGCTGCCGGTGATGACAGGAAACCAACTTCTCTGGGAAAACAATTCCCCAGCTCGGACAGCCCAAAAGCCGGGATCCTCCTCCCCGGATAAAAAAGCATCGCAGAGAGTATCTTCCAGTGCGGCCAACTCCTCCCGCTGAGCAGCAGAAAAAACGCCGTCAAAGCCGTCCATGGGGATCAGATCCGGACTGAGCCGCTCCCGGCACTGAGCCAGCAGGGCTTGCGGATCCACCCCGGGTTGATCTGCCTTATTGAGAAAGAGGATGGTGGGAATGTGCTGCTGCCGAAGCAGCCGCCACAAAGTCAGGGTGTGGCCCCGGATCCCTTCCGGGATGCTCACCATCAGCACCGCCACATCCAAGGCCCACAAGCAGCGTTCGGTCTGGCCGAAAAAATCGGTGTGGCCAGGGGTGTCCAACAGATAATACCGGTCCCCTTCCTGGGAAAACCAGGCGGAGTGAGAAAAAATGGTGATCCCCCGCCGCCGCTCCATTTCGTCCTGATCCAGCCGGGAAGAGGCGTCATCTACCTTTCCCAAGGTGCGGACCTGACCGGACTGGTACAACAACTGTTCGGAAAGGGTGGTTTTTCCGCCGTCTACGTGGGCCAAAATGCCCATGGTCTTGTTCATGCTCTCCCTCCCGGTGAATGTTTGTTCCCCCCTATGGTAGCAGAAAAGAAGGAAAAAAGCAAATCGCCGCCCTTTTGACGGAGCGGCGATGGAATCAATCTTCCGTAATCAAAAACAAATCGTTGGGAGTACAGTTTAGCAGCAAGCACATGGTTTCAATATTTTCATAGCGGATGGACTTGGTCTGGTTATTCACCATCCTGCTGAAATTCTGCCAGCTCATCCCCAGTTGTTTGTACAGCCAGTATCTTGTCTTTCCCTGTTCTTCCAACAAATGCAGCACATTCAATTTAATCATGAAAATAACTCTCCTTTTATTTCAACACTTCCGTCCACTCCCGATAGCGGGGACAGCGCCGGAGCAGCTCCCGGTAAAACTTCTGAGAGTGGTCGGGGCAGAGCAGATGGGTGACTTCGTGATACAGCACCGCCAGCAAAGCAGTCTCCTGGTACTCTGCCAGCCGGGTGTTGAGGGTAATCTGCCGGGTTTTCACATTGCAGCTACCCCAGCGGGAGGTCATCCGGCGGTAGCGCAAAGTGGGAAGGCCGGAAAGTGCATCACCGAAATCTGCCAGCACCTGTGGCAGAAAGGATTCCGCCTTCGCCCGGCACTGGGTCCGATAGAAATCTTGCAGAGTTTTTTCAGCAGTATCCGGATCCGGCAGCCGCAAAATCTCCGGCTCCTCCCCTCCCTGCATTCCAAACTCCAGCAAACAAGGCTTTCCCCAGAGAAACACCCGACTCCCTTGCTGCGTAGGCAGCTCCCGGGGATGGAGATCTTGGCGCTGAGCTGCCCGTTTCCGCCCCGCTAAAATAAACTCCGCCTTGGCCTGCAAGAATTCTTCCGCCTGGGTCTGGCTCACCCAGCGCGGGATGGAAAGGCTGACTTGTCCTTCCCGGTTGATGCGCAGGTTCAAGTTTTTCACAGATTTCCGGGTCAAGGTATAGCCCACCCGCTCTCCCAGCAGGACAATGGTTTTTTGCTGGGGTTTTCCATATTGCTTGGGGCTCACTCTACCGCCTCCAACAAAAAGATCTGGCAGGAAAAGTCTTGATGGAAGCCATCCCCAGAGACATCCACTCCGGCGGAAGGATCGGTGGTTACCAGTCCTGCCTGCATCAACTCGTCCCCGTAACGAGGATTCTGCCCATTGACGGCATAGCGGATATGGGGATCCAGTCCCGCCAGCTTTAAACGGCGGCAGGGAGCGTTGGCTTGGGTGAGAATTTTGTACTCTGCGGCAATGGCCTGGGTTTTATCCTCACTGACCACCATCCAGCCGGCAATATTTCCTTCAAAGGGGCTTTTTAACCGATAAAAAGTGCCCTGTTGCAGCAGGCTGCGGTGCTGTTTTAACCAAGCGATCTGAACTTTGATTTTCTCTCGCTGGTCCTGAGGCAGAGCGGTAACGTCCAGCTCATACCCAAAGGCTCCGAACATGGCCACCCCAAACCGGGTTTCCAAAGGGGTGTTGCGAAATACCTGATGGTTGGGGCAGACCGAAACATGACTGCCCATGCTGGAAATGGGGTAGCAGTAACTGGTGCCATACTGGATTTGCAGCCGGGCAATGGCGTCGGTGTTGTCGCTGCAC
>DVGY01000114.1 GCA_018712465.1 Candidatus Egerieicola pullicola
CCGGCGATGAGATTCTTTTCTTCCTGCTCATAGGCAAGCTGCAGTTCCACCGATTCTTGAAGCCGGCGGCGCATATCATCAAAGTCATTGCACAGGTCTGCCAATTCGTCCTTGCCGTTGCTTTTCAGCTGGAAATGGAAGTCTCCGTCTTTGATTTTGCGGCTGGCAATTTTGAGCTTTTGCAGGGGCAGCAAGATGCTGCGGGAAAGGGTGCGGGTGATGATTACAGCGGTGAGAATAACAATGATGATGCTCAACACTACAATGACGCTGATCAAAGAGAACTGATCCGGATCAATGGCATTGACGTCCTCTTCGGAGTAATAAATAGCGTTTTCCAGATAATTTTGGTTGACGGCGATCAGCTCATAGGTGGCGTTTTGAACCACTTCCACATGCTTAATCATCGCTTCCTGTTGTCCGGTGACAATAAAGCTGTCTTCCCGATCCATATAGAAGCGGTACTCGCTGATAAACCCCACGTCCAGAATGTCCAGATTGGAATAGCAGTATGCCCCATCTTTGCGCAGCTCAAAGCGGTAATTGTCCTCAGACAAGGCTTGACGTACCAAGCGTTCAAATTCCTCCTGGCCGTTTTCCATTTCGTCGCACTGTAAGGCGTAGTAGTGAATCTGGCTGCGGGTGGTAGTGGCGCTTTGGTTGTTGCCCAGCAGGTTGTCCACGGTTTTTCCCAAGGCGCTGGAAAAAATCAGGGAGACAATCACTGCTATCACCAGAATCGCTAAAATGGGAACAATAAACATCAGAACATTGGACAATGCGATCTTAGTACGAAGTTTCAAAGGATCGCCCTCCAAGCTTTCATGGTGGATTCTCTTACAGTATAGCATATTTTGTGCCAAAACAACAGTAGTTTCCTGGCGTCGAAAAAATTTTTTACGGTTTTTTCTTTGTGATAAATCTTGGGGAAATTCGACTTCTTTTTGGGAATTGTGACAAAATTTTGAACAATCCAAGAAATCCCTTTACAATCAAGGGCAAATAGGATATACTTGTAATCAAATTGTAACCATTGTAAAAGATTGAAACCAATTCACTGGAAATCGTTGCAAGATAAAAGATTGGGATGGAAGAGAATATGAAGCCGATGGATGAAAAACAAGAAAAGTTTACCGTTTCCCAGGTGATCCGGCGCTGGAACCTGCGGGTGGTGGCGGTGGTTACCGCTTCCCTGCTGGTGATGAGCGGGATCTGTGCCTGGGCTGTGGTGGATGCGCAGTCTTCTCAACAACAGCAACCTGCCCATGTGGCGGCAGAAGGAATGGAAGAAACCACCTCTTCCCAAACGGAAGAGAATGTGGTAACTCCCGCTGAAGAAGATTCTCAGCAAACCGGTGAATTCGCTTGGGAAGAAGAAGAAATCGAACCCAAGACCCTTTACGTCACCGAAACGGTTCGGCTGCGCAGCACTCCGGATTTTGACGATGAAACCAACACTATTAAGTGCCTGGATGCCGGTACTGCTGTAACAGTAATCGCTACCACTGATTTGGGCTACTATAAGTGTGATGAAAATATGTGGTTCGGCTATCTTTCCATGGATTACCTCACCGAGGAAGAACCGGAATTCAGCTGGACTGAAGTGCCCGGCACTGCGGTGAAAGTAGCCACTGACACAGTGAACAAGCGCAGCGAACCTCGGACCAGCGCTGAAGTAGTGGGCCAGGTGGAAAGCGGCCAGCGGGTCAACGTAGTGGCAAGTGCAGAGAACTTCTATAAATTGGAAGATGGCAGCTGGGTTTACGCTCCCTACTTTACCGATCCGGTAACTACCACTGCCACCAGCACCGGTTCTTCTCAGAGCAGCAGTTCTGCCAGCAGCACCTCTTCCAGCACGCAGGCTTCTACCCCCTCCTACACCGCACCGGTGGTAAACGACGGCACCGTCCAGGGCATCTTGAATTCGGCTCCGCTGAATCCTCGGTCTACCGGCTATGCCGCTACTGATACAAAGATTCAGGAAATCTTCAACCAGATCTTTACCCCTGGCATGACCACCTATGATAAGGTAAAGGCTTGCTACGACTACATTATCTATAATACTTCCTACGCTCGGGGCGCTTATGTAAGCAGTGCCGGTTTCGGCAATCCCAGCGAAGGCAATAACGATGCGTACATTGCCTGGGGCGCTTTGAGCTGCTTGACCTTGGGTAAGGGTTCTTGCAACACTTATAGCTGCGCCTTCATCGCCATGATGAAGATGATTGGCTTGGATTCGGCTTATGTTTCCGGCTCTACCCATGCTTCCGGCGGCGGTTATACCGGCCACAACTGGGTTGAGGTGTACATCGGCGGACAGACTTATGTGTTCGATCCCCAGGTGGAAGACAACATTTCCGGCGGCGGCACCTACCAGCGTTTCTGCAAGACCTACGCACAGGTACCCGGCAAATATGTTAAATAAGAATTTCTCAAAGCTCTAAGGGAAACTTTAGAGCTTTGTTCTTTTTGTCTAAAAATAGTTTCCGTTCTTTGGAAGGATTGACAAAAACTTTCTCTTTTCTTTTTCCGAGAAATATGGTAAAATAAAAAAGAACAAATTTTCGGAGGAAGAGCCATGAACGACAAGGCACGGCGCATTTACGAATATATTGTGGACCGCATTTCCCATGACATTTCCCCTACAGTGCGGGAAATTTGCAGCGATTTGGGTATCAAATCCACTTCTACCGTACACCGGTACATCAACGAACTCTGTGAAGAAGGGTTGTTGGAAAAACGGGGGAACTCCAACCGTTCCATCCAGTTAGCTGGGGATGACGGGGCGGCTCGAGTGCCTTTGATCGGTAAGGTTACTGCCGGTATGCCCATCACCGCTTTTGAATGCCGGGAGGGCTATGTGCCCTTTGACTGCGGTCGGGAACGAGTGGAAAATCTTTTTGCCCTGCGCATTCAGGGGGACAGTATGATCAATGCCGGCATCCTGGACGGGGACGTGGTAATTGTCCGCCGTCAGCCGGTAGCGGAAAATGGAGAGATCATTATTGCCATGTTGGATGGAGAAGCCACCTGCAAGCGGTTTTACAAAGAAGAAGGACATTTCCGGCTGCAACCGGAAAACGACAGCTATGAACCCATTTACACCGACGAAATGGAAGTGCTGGGTAAGGTCATTGCGTCTATGCGGTATTACGAATAACAGAAAACAGGAAGGGACGGCAGAGATACCGTCCTTTTCTTTTTGTGGGAAAATGGCTGCTTATGGTTGATTTGTCGTTTTTCGGCATACGGTTTTTGCCGCAGATTGGCACAGTTTGGTTGAAAGTCCAAAAAGGGATATGATATAATGTTAGCAAGAAAGCAAGGCAAAAGGAGGCGGTAAGATGGGCTTGGTATCCATGAGTTTTCTGTTGGTGGGGTTGGTGCTCTGTTTGCTCAGTCTGCTGCCGATGCTGCTGAGCAACATCCGGGTTCACCTGGGCATTTGGCTGCCTTTGCTGTTGGGAGTAGTGATGGTGCTGTTCGGCCGGTTTTACCGGGTAATATTTCAAACTGCCTCCGATTTCATTGGCTGGATTGCGTTTGGATTGCTTTGTGCCTTTGTCTTGTGGCTAATCATTAGCATTTTGGTACTGGCTTTGGGATATCCTCGGTTCCAGGAAACCCAATCCCCTTGCACGGTGGTGATCCCTGGGTGCTCGGTGTTGGGGGTTCGTCCCTCCAAAATGCTGGTTCACCGGTTGGAAGCTGCCTGCCGGGTGCTGCAGGCTCATCCGGATTTCCCTTGCATCGTCACCGGCGGACAAGGCCCGGGAGAGGATTGTACCGAAGCCCTGGCCATGAGAGACTGGTTGGTGGAACAAGGAATCGACTCTCAGCGAATTTATCTGGAAGATCGCTCCACCAATACCTGGCAAAACCTTTCCTTTGCCAAGGAAATTTTAATGGACAACCATCTGCCTCAAACCGTTCTGGTAGTCAGTGACCGGTATCATCTTTTCCGGTGCAGCCGGATTGCCAAACGCCTGCATCTTCCTTGCAGCTGTCT
>DVGY01000115.1 GCA_018712465.1 Candidatus Egerieicola pullicola
CGTCAACATCTTTGCTTACTGCGCCATGGTTTCCTCTGCCGCCTGGCATTACGGCAACAAGGACCTGAACCGGTATCAGTTCGGCCACACCGACAAAAATCTGAAGCGCGGCTTCTGGGCCGGCTTGATTGTCAGCATTTATCCTTTGTTTTTCTGTGTGGGTCTGATTTTGGCCAGCCAGGGCTATATGCCTTACTTTGACGTGGTCTATAAAGTGGGCAACGGTATTTTCTACCATTACTACAACTGGATTTCCGGCGGTTTGGTGCCCATGCAGTTGAGTTGGTGGCAGCTGTTGGTGATTATCCTGCCCAACCTGATTACGCTGGTCTGCACCACCTTGGGCTATTACTGCGGCTTCAAGGACATCGACGTGGTGGCCCGCTTTATTTACCGTAAGGGCAAAGCACCTCAGCAGGAAAATCCCGAAAAGAAAGATCGTGCCGGTTTCCTGTAATGTGCAGCCCGCTGGATGAATGGGAAGAAGAGATACGAAAAAAGCCGTCGGAATCAACCGGCGGCTTTTTGTTATGAGTGGGTTTTGGAAAAATCCCATTGGCGGTTCAAACACCGGGATAGTTCTCCAATGGTTTCCGCTACCTGTTCCGGCCCAAATCTTTTGTGATTTTCTTGAAAGGCGTAATATCCGCCGTAAACACTGTAGGAAAGAAAAATGTTGAATTTGGGATCGTCTTTGGTTTGGGGAATGTGTTCATGGAGGTATTGCTTGAGTTCCTGTTCAATCTGAACCGGAAGCACCGCGGATTGTGAACCGGAGAACAATAGATCAATCTCTTGCTGATGTTGGTAGAATGTGTGAAACAGCGCAAGGGTAAACCGGCTGGAATCCAGCAGCAGTTCCTCTGCCTGAGGGAGGCTTTTTAATATGTCTTGCAGCACTTGGGTCTGCAGCTGGTGAACAAGGTCGTAAATGTCGTGGTAGTGGAGATAGAAGGTGCCCTTGTTGATTTCCGCCTGCTGTGCCAACTCCCGGACGGTGATCTGTTCCAAGGGCTTCTGGCTGAGCAGTTGGAACAAGGCATTTCGTATGCTGCGCTTGGTTTTGATGATCCGCAGATCTATCGACGCCACTTCCTTTTTCCTTGTAATAGTTTATTTTATCATAGTTGAATATTCAACTGGAGTCAAGAAATAATTTCGATCATAAAAAAGAAACTTGTTCTTTTGACAAAAGGATGGTAAAATCAAAAGGAGAAATCAAGGAGAGAAAAAGAAAGAATTTCATGAAGAAACAAATTGTTTTCATGCGCTTGTGCATTTGGAGCGTGATTTTCATTTTTGCCGTGGCCTGCACCGGCTGTTCGGCGGCAAAATCCATCTGGGAATATGGCAAAAGCTTGATGGATGGAGAGGTTTCTGTGGATCCGGAAAAGGAATGCTATATCCAAACGGTGGAGGATTTTTTGGCTGCAATTGATGCAAAGGACAAAGAGGCGATTCGGGATCTTTTTGCAGAGAACATTTCCCAAACAGATTCCGATTTCAACCAACAAATGGATCTTTTGCTGCAAAGTTATCCCGGCCCTACCGATTTTTGGGATCGGGAAAACCTATTGTTGGCAGGTGAATATAGTAACCATTATGGGTCCAAAACATCTGCGGCTTACACCACCTTCCTTTTGATTTCACAAGGGGATTATTTTTGGTGCAGCATGAAATTGACCTATGAAAATGATGAAGACCCCCGTGCAATCGGCATCACTTATCTGACGCTCTTTTCCGCTGAATATTATTGTGCTGTGCAGTATGAGGAACAGGGGGCAGAATTCCCGGAAGATTCCGGCTTACACGTGTTGATGGATTACCCCTTAGATTGCGACATTCGAGTAGTAAATGGAAATCCGGTGAAATATACCTCCACAGGTACTGTGTTGGACGAAGAAGAGGTCAAAAGCTTTTTGCAGGAAAAGAACGAGTGTCAGGCGTTTGAAGCACAATTCGGACCGCCCAATGCCATCTCTACCTATTTTGTTTATGAGCTGCCGATGGAAAATAGCCAGCCTCGGTATCTGGAACTGGGGGAAAATAAAGGGGAAATCTATTCTGCTTTTGTTGTGGATGACATCCAATGGCTCTATACTCTTTGGGAAAAGGAAGAATAGCAGAGTGCAGTGTTTCCTATATTGTGGTATGAATCGCATTAGTAGAAAACCATCCTTTGGCCCGGAAAACTCCTCCGCCGTAAAAGGGTGGTTTTTTGCCCCGATTTTTTATCGGCACCTTTTGGGGGATGCTCCATGAGAAAAAACAAAAGCAGCGGTTTCCCGCTGCTGGAATCTTCAATCAAAATTGGGATTGAAGGCGTAGATGTTCTTTTGATTTAATTGGCCCTGTACCCGGTTTAAACATTCGCCAAACCGCTGGTAGTGGACGATTTCCCGTTCCCGCAAAAATTTGATTACGTCCCGCACATCCGGGTCGTCGGTGAGGCGAAGGATGTTGTCGTAGGTGAGACGGGCTTTTTGTTCTGCCGCTAAATCTTCGTTGAGGTCGGCAATGGGGTCGCCGGAAACAGACAGCGTTTCCGCAGAGAAGGGGGTGCCGGAGGCGGCTTGGGGATAGATCCCGGTGGTGTGATCCACAAAATAGGCGTCAAATCCGCTGTCTCGGATCTGCTTGGGCGTCAGGTTGCGGGTGAGCTGGTAGAGTACGGCGCTGACCATTTCCATATGGCTGAGTTCTTCCACCCCAATATCAGTCAATGCTCCTTTTACCACTCCGTCCCGCATACTGTAACGCTGGTTGAGATACCGGGTAGACGCTCCCATTTCTCCGTGAGGACCGCCCAGCTGACTGACAATAATCTTGGCCAAGGCGGGGTTGGGGGTCTTGATCTTCACAGGATACTGTAATTTCTTTTCATATTGAAACATGATTTATTCTCCCTTCTCCCACGGCCAGGGATTGTCGACCCAGTCCCAGTGATCGGTGCTGTGGGGCTGGGTGCGCACTAAGGTGCCGTACTGTTTGCTGTATTCCTCCATGGCTTGTTGACGCATGGCAAGATGCTTGTGGTAAAACTCCAAGGCTTGGGCATCGTCTGGATGGGTGTCTAAATAAAGGGCGGCTTCGGTAAGCACAAAGTCGCAAACCCGGATGCGGTTGAGTAATACTTGTTTTTGATTCATCGCTCATCACGCTCCCCGATAAAGGGTTTGTCCAACTGGGCAAACAGGGTTCCCCGGCTGAGAGCGACTTCCGGGGTGTAAATATCCTCCCAGGCTTGAGGAGGAATGAAAGCTGCCGCAAGAGTGGGGAAGGGGCAGTCCTTCCACGAGGAAGCGGCGCAGGATTCTTTCATAAAGGTAGCTCCTTTGTCTTTGGTATCGTCCCAAAGGTACTGGGACAGTAACATTGTATGAAAACTACGCCCCGTTGGTGAAAGACCGGCCCGGGACAAAATAAGAAACATCCGCCCTCGAATTGGAGAAGCGGATGCTTTTTTCTCTTATTCGCTTTTCAACACGCCGATGCCGTAGGAAATTTGCAGCATCCGGGTGTCCATCTGGGTAGGTGCCAGCTGCAACAGCTTGGTACCGTTTTCGATGGTGCACATGCCCATGCTCCAACCGGCCTGGCCGATGCTGGAATCGTAGTTCACCAGCATGGGGACCCGTTCCCAGGGACCTTCGCCCAGGTGGTAGTTTACCAAAAAGTCGCCGGGATCCCGCAGCCGCAGGGCGTCGCCGTCCCGTTTGGCGCTGACAATGATGGTGCCGTTTTCACCGCCCTGGGGAACCCACAGGCAGTAAGGCATGCTCATTAGGTAGAACCCGTCGGCAGTTTCGATTCGGGTGCCCTTGAAAGCGGGGTCGCCGAAATCCATGCCGTCGTCAGACATCCGGCAGTGGACGTCAAAATAGGGATCTCCTTCCTCGGGGAAGCAGACGATTTCGTAGCACATAAAGTATTTGCCGTTGGGCAGTTTGGTGACAATGGCCATGCCGGGACGGCTCATGCCATCGGGAATGGCTACCACCAGGTGCTCGTTTTCCCAGGTCTTGCCGCCGTCCTTGGAAGAGGTCACCGCCAAGGTTTGGTTCAGGCTGCGGTCGGTGTGGGGACGTTCGTCGGTGAACACCACTGTAATTTCGTTGGCGGCGTTGAGGTAGATAAAGGGTTCCCAAACCGGGCCCAGCTCGTCAAAGTTTTGTTCAATGGGAGGACCGCCGGCAGCTACGCTGGAACGGTACTCCCAGGTTTTTCCTTGGTCCCGGCTGATGTAGAACAGCAGCTCGGTGGATTTGAAGTCCAAGGGGATGGAGTTGCCGGCAAAAACGATGGTGCCCGCAGGCAGATCGCCGCACTGTACCGGCAGTTCAAACAACACCGGCTGGAACCGGATGCCGTAGCCGTTTTTGGTGTCCTCCACCTGGCTGTAGGGCTCCCAGGTTTTTCCATGGTCGGTACTGCAATAAATGGGGGCTACCGGAGGTTCCTTGATGGTGTAGTAGTCAAAGGTGGCCAGCAGCATTCCGTTTTTCTCTCCTGCATGATGCAGTTCAATGACCCGGGGATACAGCACGCCGCCGCCGTTGTCATAAACGTCTTCTCTTCTGGGAGACATCACGACGCCGAAAAATTCCTTTTCGATTTTCAATGCCATTTTGCATCGCTCCTTTCCGTCACAGGTCTCCCTGGACGCTTTGTTACATCGGTTGCACCGGCACAGCAGCTTGTTCGGCACATTCTGCACCATTGTTTCTAACAATCATACCATATTTTTTTTACATACGCAAGAACTTTTAGGGAAAATCATGGTTCTTTCTGAGAGCTTTTTCGATTTTCCCAACAAAATGAAAAAAGTTTTTCCTTGACGTTGTTTGAAAAATAGGGTAGTATAAAGGTAAATCTATGGGAAGAAAGAAGCCATGTTTTCGGCGGCTGCCGTGCTGTGGTTTCCAACGGGACCCATGCATTCAAGCGGATGGGAGGATGTCAAATGATTCTTTACGTGGACGTAAAAGCCGCCCGGGAGGGCAATGGGACCAAAGAAATGCCCTATAAGTACATCAACGATGCAGCTCAAGCTGCTCTGCCCGGTGATGAAATTTGGGTGGCGCCGGGCGTGTATCGGGAATATGTGAATCCGAAACACGCCGGCCGGGAAGACGCCCGGATCACCTACCGCAGCACCCAGCCTTTGGGAGCGGTGATTACCGGAGCGGAAGAGGTAAAGGATTGGCAGTTGTATCAGGATACGGTGTGGGTCTGCCGGATTCCTAATACCGTCTTTGGAGACTATAATCCCTACACCACCTTTGTGTACGGCGACTGGTACTTTGCCGGAAAAACCAAGCATACCGGAGCGGTGTTCCTCAACGATAAAATGATGTATGAAGCCTCCAGTTTGAAGGACTGCTTGGAAGCCAAGCCGTCGGAATGCTCCTGGGAGCCGGAATTTTCGGTGTATCAGTGGTTTTCCCAACAGGATGGGGAGGAAACGGTGATCTATGCCAACTTCCAGGGGAAAAACCCCAGGGAGGAAAAGGTGGAGATCAATGTGCGCCGGGAGTGCTTCATGCCTTCTGAAACTGGGATTGGATACATTACCGTCAGCGGCTTTCGCATTGACAAAGCCGCCACCACCTGGGCGCCTCCCGCCGCCTATCAGGACGGCATGATCGGGCCCCACTGGTCCAAGGGCTGGATTATTGAAGATTGTGAAATCAGCAACAGCAAGTGTGCTGGGATTTCCCTGGGAAAATATCTGGATCCGGACAACGACCATTATTTCACCACCAAGCACGTGAAAAGCCCCACTCAGATGGAGCGGGACGCAGTCTGTCGGGGACAGTATCACGGCTGGCTGAAAGAAAAGGTGGGCAGCCACATTATTCGCCGCTGCAACATCCACCACTGTGAACAAGGGGGCATCATCGGCCGGATGGGCGGGGTATTCTCCTTGATTGAGGACAACCACATCCATCACATCAACAATATGATGGAGCTGGGCGGGGCTGAGAT
>DVGY01000116.1 GCA_018712465.1 Candidatus Egerieicola pullicola
TGGCAAAGTGCCAGATGTGTGGGGAATCTGGCTGGGCCGTGGCGTGGTCGGTCATCCCCAGGCATTCCAGGCCCACTTGGGCCGCTTGATGGATGTTTTCCAGCAGGGTGGAGTAGGCGTGGGTGCTGGCGATGGTGTGGGTGTGGGTGTCTGCAATGAATTTCAAACTGTTGTCCTCCTTGCTGCGGCGGGGCCTATCAATAGGCTTCCCAGGAAGAGGTGGTTTCCTCCACCGGCATGCCCAGATTGTGCATCAATTCCTGAGCGGCGTTGTAGCCCATCTTTTTCTGACGGTTGTTCATAGCCGCTACTTCCAGGATAATGGCCAGGTTCCGGCCGGGCTTGATGGGGATGGTGTGGCAGGGGATCTTCAGGCCCAGAATGGTGGCAAATTCTTCTTCCAGGCCCATGCGGTCGTACACCTTTTCCGGATCCCAGACCTCCATTTTCACCACCATGTCGATCTTTTCGCTGACCTTTACCGAGCCCATACCAAACAGCCGCCGGGCATTGATGATGCCGATGCCCCGCAGTTCCAAAAAGTGGCGGATGTTTTCCGGGGAGGATCCCACCAGGGTTTTGTTGGACACCCGGCGGATCTCCACCGCGTCGTCGGCCACCAGCCGGTGGCCCCGCTTCACCAGTTCAATGGCGGTTTCGCTTTTACCGACCCCGCTTTCTCCCAGCAGCAGCACCCCTTCGCCGTAGATTTCAATGAGCACGCCGTGACGGGTGATCCGGGGGGCCAGTTCGGTGTTTAAGGTGCTGATGATGGAGCCGGTAAAGCTGGAGGTGCTTTCGTTGGTGCGCAGCACTGTGACGCTGTTTTGCTTGGCGGCTTCCAGGATTTCCGGGAACACGTCCAGTCCCCGGGTAAGGATTAGACAGGGGAACTTCTGCTCAAACAGCTCAAAGATCCGCTGCCGGCGGGAGTTTTCGCTTAAATCTTCCAGGTAGGCGTACTCCATCCGCCCCACCACCTGGATGCGTTTAGGGTCGAAATATTCGTAAAATCCGGTGAGGTTCAACCCGGGACGGGAAATATCGGTACTTTGAATCATCACGTCCGGTTGGTCCGGGGGAATGTAGATTTTTTCCAGCGAAAATTCTTTGATCAGCCGAGACAGCGGCACGGTAAAACTGCTGTTCATACTAACATCCTTTCTTAACGGGCAAGCCCGGCAAAGTTCCTTTTCTTCTATTATACACAGTTTTCCTTTGACATTCAATTCTTTTTCGGGGAAAATCCCTTGCATTTCCGGTTGGCTGCTGGTATAATAATTTAAAAAATGCGAATTTTAATTCAAAATCTTGCTAAATCTAAAGCGGAAGGAGGTGCAGCCATGGATAGTAATCTGCTTTTTTTAATCGTAGGCGCCTTGATTGCCATGGTGGTCCTCATTGCCGTGGCAGCGGCGGTTGTTTTGCTGGTGCTTTTGGTAAAGCGGAACAAGATCCGCTCCTACCGGGTGGATTTGCAGCATTACAACAATCAGTCCTCCAAAGAGATGCTGATTCAGGGCAAAACCCCGGCTGAAGCCCTGCAAGCCGCCCAGCAGGCCAGCCTGATCCCCTCCGGTTACCAGGTGGTTTCCCTGCGTGAAGTGGGGAAGGATGGCCAGGATTTGCTTCACGACGCTGCCACGGCGGCGGTGATTACCGGCATCAACAACGTGGCCAATCAAAATATGCCTCATCTCTGGTGACGGCGTTTATTTTTTCTGTTCCATTCTCCCGGTTTCTGTGATGGAAGCCGGGGGATTTTGTTTTATCCGGTCTGGGAAAAACCGGGAAAAATGCGGCAACCTGTCGGAAAAAATAGGAAAATAAGCCGGCGAATTTTGCACATTGCCACCATTGGGAAAATATGTTATACTGAAAGCAAATCAAAGAGAAAACCGGGGAGACCCAAGAAAGGCGTCGTGTTATGAGGATTGCAATGTTTACCGAGTCCTACCTGCCCTACATCAACGGGGTAGTGACCCATGTGAAATCGCTCAAAGACGGATTGGAAAAGGCGGGACATCAGGTGCTGATTGTCACGGTGGATGTGAATGCCCGCCACCATCATTTGGAAGGGGACGTGCTGTACTGTCCCGGCAAAGAGCTGAAGCGGCTTTACGATTACGGTTTGGCCAACCCCTTCAGCCGCACCCGGTTTCGGATCATCCAGGAGTTCCACCCGGACATTATCCACATCCACACCGAATTCGGGGTGGGGCTCAGCGCGGTGCGGATCGCCCGGAAATTACAGATCCCCTATGTGTACACCCTCCACACCATGTATGAGGATTACCTCTACTACGTGGCCCCCAAGCCCTTTATCCCCATGGTGCGGATCATGTCCCGGCGGTATTTCAAGTATTTTGCCCAGCACAGTCAGGCGGTGACCGGCCCTTCTGCCAAGGTGCAGGAATATCTGGACGAATGCCATGCAGACCGGAAGGTCAACGTGGTGCCCAATCCGGTGGAGCTGGACAAGTTCAGCCCGGACAAGGTGAACTGGGACCATGTGGCCCAGTTGAAACAGCAGTACGGCTTCCGGGAAGGGGAGATGATCGCCGGTTTCTGCGGCCGTCTGGGCCGGGAAAAGAGCGTGGATGTGCTGCTGGACTACTTTTCTCAGCAGGTCAAGCGGGAAGACGGCATCAAGCTCATGATTATCGGGGACGGTCCCTCCCGTCCGGAACTGGAGGAGCTGGCGCAAAAGCTGGGAATTGCCGATCTGGTTACCTTTGTGGGGGCGGTGGACCACAATGAGATTTTGGATTATTACGCCTGTCTGGATGTGTATGTCACCGCCAGCCTCAGCGACACCAACTCCATCTCCATGTTGGAGGGAATGGCCACCGGTTTGCCGGTGCTGCACATCAATGACCCCCTCAATGCCGGTCAGGTGCAGCCTGGGGTGAACGGCTTTATCTACAAAGACGCCAAGGAACTGTATCAGCTGCTGCTGGATCAAAAGCACCGCACCCCCGAAGAGCGGAAGATCCTCAGCGCATCGGTGCGGCAGTCGGTGCAGTCTTCCGGGCAGGAGGCCCTGGCCAACTATCTGCTGGCCATCTATCAGCAGGTGGAAGGGGAGGGGTCTTCCCGGAACCGTTCCCATCTTCAGGTCATCGAGGCCCAGGGCAAAGAGCTGGAACAGCGCTTTTTCCAAACCGAACGCACTCTGCGCCGGAAAGCAGCCCGCCGGGCCGCCATCAAACGCCGGAAACAGCGCAAAAAATAATCCTTTTCCCATGTCCCGGCAAGGCTCAATTCGCTTCAAAAAATAGGCGTTTTGAACATTTCTCCCGGTATTTTTTGAATAAGATGGAGAAAATTGAAATTTTATCTAAAAAGCCATTGAATTTCACGGTGAAAATGCTATAATATCCATAAAACGGTATGCTGCGTCCAAAATGGCTTTTTGGAAGAGCAGACAGGGAAAGGCGGATTCCGCCGACGGGAAAGGAGAGGCGGAAACAGTCATGGGAGGAAAGCCAAAGCACGAGGCGCTCAGCGATTGGATCCGGGACCGCATCCTGGCCGGCGCCTTTCCCATTGGAAGCCGGCTGCCCAGCGAAAATGAGCTGGCCAAGCGGTTTCAGCTCAGCCGTCAGACGGTGCGCCAGGCCATCGGCACCTTGGTGCGGGAAAACCTGCTGGAACGCCGTCAAGGCAGCGGAACCTATGTCAGCCGCGCCGCTTTGGACAACCGTCCGGTGACTCTGAACATCGGGGTCATCACCACTTACTTAGACAGTTACATCTTTCCCGGCGTGATCCGGGGAATTGACAAGGTATTGTCCCACAGCGGCTACCATATGCAGCTGGGGATCACCTACAATAAAACCCGCAACGAAAATCAGGTTCTTTCCTCCCTGCTGGAAAGCGGGGTGGACGGATTGATCGTAGAGCCCACCAAAAGCGCCCTGCCCAACCCCAACCAGAAGCTGTACCGGGAAATTGCCGCCAGCCGGATCCCCCTGCTGTTTTTAAACGGCTACTATGCCGGCATGGATTTCCCCTATGTGGCCATGAACGACTATGAGTCCGGCAAGATGGCCACTCGGTATCTGCTGCGCCGGGGCCACCGGAAGATCTTCGGCATTTTTAAGTCCGACGATGTCCAGGGGCATTTCCGCTATTCCGGCTATGTCAATCAGATGCGGGATGCGGACACGGCCTTTGAGGATTCCTGGGTGATGTGGTATGTCACCGAGGATTTGGACACCTTGTTTGCCCCCAAAGACGATGACCGCCTGCTGAGCCGCATCGGGGACAGCACCGGCGTGGTGTGCTACAACGATGAAATCGCCTGCAAGCTGCTGGAGGTGCTGGCCCGCCACCAAATCAAGGTGCCGGAACAGATCAGCATCGTCAGCTTTGACAACTCCGATTTGGCCGGGCTGGGGCATCCCGGCTTAACTTCCATTGACTATCCCGCCGGAGAAATCGGCGCGGAAGCTGCCCGCCGCCTATTGGCCCTGATCCGCCATCAGGAGAAGGGAAGTTATGCGTTTCTCCCCAAAATTGTGGAGCGCGGTTCGGTGCGTGATCTGAACCGTTAGTCCCTGAAACAGAAAAAACAGGCGGTTTTGATAAATTCTTCTTGCTTTTAGAGAAGAATTCTATTATACTTTTGGCAAGAGGTTGTTCGTACAACTTTTTGAGCGGTATTGCCACCGCAATACGGAATTTGGTTTAAATTTAAGGAGGATTGACCCATGGCAAAGTATTCGATTGGCGTGGACTATGGTTCCCTGTCCGGACGTGCAGTTCTGGTAAATGTGGAGACCGGTGAGGAGATCTGCTCCAGCGTGTTGGAGTATCCCCACGCCGTGATGAGCGAAACTCTTCCCGACGGCACCCCGTTGGGCGTTGACTGGGCTTTGCAGCACCCCCAGGATTACCTGGATGTTCTCAGCCACACCATCCCCGATGTCCTGAAACAGTCCGGCGTTTCCCCGGATGATGTGGTGGGCGTAGGCATCGACTTCACCGCCTGCACCGCCCTGCCTGTCACCAAGGACGGCACCCCCCTGTGCTTCTTGGATGAATTCAAATCCAACCCTCACGCTTATGTGAAGATGTGGAAGCACCACGCTGCCCAGAAGTACGCCAATATGCTCAACGCAAAGGCGGAAGAAATGGGCGAAACCTTCCTGGCCCGCTACGGCGGCAAGATCTCTTCCGAATGGTATGTGCCGAAAATCTGGCAGATCTGCGAAGAGGCTCCGGAAGTGTATGACACCATGGCTTACTTCGTAGAAGCCGCGGACTGGATTCCGTGGATGCTCACCGGCAACTACACCCGCAACTCCTGCACCGCCGGCTACAAAGCCATGTGGAGCAAGAAGGAAGGGTATCCCTCCAAGGAATTCTTCAAGGCATTGAACCCCAAACTGGAAAACATGGTAGACGAAAAGATCGGCTGCCCTGTGACTCCTCTGGGCTCCAAGGCCGGCGAAATCAATGAAAAGGCCGCCGCCATGACTGGTTTGAAGGTGGGCACCGCCGTTGCCGTGGGCAACGTAGACGCACACGTCTGTGTTCCCGCTGTGAAGATTGACGGCCCCGGCAAAATGCTGGCCATCATGGGCACCTCTACCTGCCACATCCTCATGGGCACCGAAGAAAAGATCGCTCCCGGTATGTGCGGCGTGGTGGAAGACGGCGTGATGCCCGGCTACTTCGGTTACGAAGCCGGCCAGAGCTGCTGCGGCGACCACTTTGCTTGGTTTATCAACAACTGCCTGCCCAAAGATTACTACGATGCCGCAGAAGCTGCCGGCATGAACATCCATAAGTTCCTGCGCTCCAAGGCGGAAAAGCTGAAAGTCGGCGAATCCGGCCTGGTGGCTCTGGACTGGTGGAACGGCAACCGTTCCGTGCTGGTGGACGTGGACCTGACCGGTATGATCCTGGGCATGACCCTGCTCACCAAGCCGGAAGAAATTTACCGCGCTTTGATCGAAGCCACTGCTTACGGCACCCGTAAGATCATTGAAAACTTTGAACAGCACGGTGTGCCGGTGGATGAATTCTACGCTTCCGGCGGCATCAGCCAGAAAGACCCCATGACCATGCAGATCTATGCTGACGTCATCAAGAAGCCCATCAAGATTGCCGGTTCTACCCAGGGCCCCGCTCTCGGCTCCGCCATCTTCGGCGCTGTGGCCGGCGGCGCATTCAAGGACTGCTTCGAAGGCGCTCGTGTCATGGGCAACCTGAAGGACACCGTCTACACCCCCATCCCGGAAAACTCCGCTGTGTACGACAAGCTGTATGCAGAATATGAGAAACTCCACGATTACTTCGGACGGGGCGAAAACGACGTGATGAAGCGTCTGAAGAAGATCAAGCTGGAAGCCAAAGGCTTGGCCTAATTGTCAGTGTTCCGGTTTTCCCTGTCTGAGCAGATCGGGCAGGGAAGGGCCGGTCCATTCATAAGGATTTTCTAAGAAGGAGACTGATACCAATGAGAAGTTTAAAAGACTTGGAATTCTGGTTTGTCACCGGTTCCCAGCCCCTGTACGGGGATGACGCCATCCAGGCCTGCATCAAGCACGCTGACGACATGATCAGCAAGATGAATGAGTTTGGCCTGCCCTGCAAAATCGTCAACAAGGGCGTGGTGACCTGCACCGAAGAAATCACCAAGGTGATGAAAGAAGTCAACTACTGCGACGCTTGCGCCGGTGTGATTATCTTTGCCCATACCTTCTCCCCCTCCAAGATGTGGATCAAGGGCCTGGTAGAGCTGAACAAGCCTCTGCTGCACCTGCACACCCAGTACAACAAAGAAATCCCCTACGACACCATGGACATGGACTTCATGAACCTGAACCAGTCCGCTCACGGTGACCGTGAAACCGGCTTTATGGCCAGCCGTCTGCGCATGAACCGGAAGGTTGTTATGGGCCACTGGGAAGATCCCGAAGTCACCAAGCGGATCGCTGCCTGGATGCGCAGCGCTGCCGGCGTGGTTCTGGGTAAGGAACTGAAGATCTGCCGTTTCGGCGACAACATGCGTTACGTTGGCGTCACCGAAGGCGACAAAGTGGAAGTCGAAATCAAACTGGGCTGGGAATGCAACACCTATGCGGTAGGCGACCTGGCTAAGGCCATTGATGCTTGCACCGAAGAGGAAGTGGACGCCAAGATGGCGGAGTACACCTCCAAGTATGACATGAACACCGACAACATTGACAGCGTTCGCTATCAGGCTCGCTGCGAGATTGCCATGGAGAAGTTCTTTGCAGAAAACGACTTCTCTGCTTTCACCAACACCTTCCAGGATCTGGTAGGTATGCGTCAGCTGCCCGGTATTGCCACGCAGAACCTGATGGCTAAGGGCATCGGCTACGGCGGCGAAGGCGACTGGAAAACCGCTGCTCTGGACACCATCATGAAGAAGATGGCCGAAGGCCTGCCCGGCGGCACTGCGTTCATGGAAGACTACACCCTGAACCTGATCCCCGGCAACGAACTGATTATGGGCGCCCACATGCTGGAAGTTGACCCCAGCGTGGCAGCGACCAAGCCCAAAATCGAAGTGCACGAACTGGGCATCGGCGGCAAGGAACCCCCGGCACGTCTGGTATTCGACGGCAAATCCGGCAAGGGCATTACCTGCTCTCTGGTGGACATGGGCGGCCGTCTGCGCCTGATCTGCTGCGACGTGGAAGCAGTTCCCTGCCCGAAACCCACTCCCAACCTGCCTGTTGCAAAGTGCACCTGGAGACCTCTGCCCGATCTGCAGACCGCTGCGGAATGCTGGATCTATGCCGGCGGCGCTCACCACACTGTGCTGAGCTTCGATTTGACTGCGGAACAGATGGAAGACTACGCCGATATGTGCGGCATCGAATTCGTACACATCGGACCGGAAACCAACGTTCACCAGTTCAAGCAGGATCTGATGCTCAAGGATGTTGCCTACAAAATTAAGGGCATTATCTGATTGAACTTCAGTTGAATGGGAAAGGAAGAACTTCATTATGCTGGAAGAACTGAAACAAAAAGTGTATGAAGCCAATATGGAGCTTCCTGCACGGAAATTGGTGACCTATACCTGGGGCAACGTCAGCGGCGTGGACCGGGAAAAAGGCGTGTTCGTCATTAAGCCCTCCGGCGTGGATTACGATCAGTTGAAGCCCTCCGATATGGTAGTGGTGGATCTGAAAACCGGCAAGGTGGTGGAAGGGGATCTGAATCCTTCTTCTGACACCCCCACCCACCAGGAGCTGTACAACGCCTTCCCGGAAATCGGCGGCGTGGTGCACACCCACTCCCCCTATGCCACTTCTTGGGCCCAGGCCGGCCGGGACATCCCCTGCTACGGCACCACCCATGCGGACTACTTCTACGGCCCCATTCCCTGTGCCAGAAACCTGACCAAGGAAGAGATCGAAGAAGCCTATGAAAAGAACACCGGCAAGGTCATTATCGAGACCTTCCAGGGACGGGGCATCAACCCCATGTATGTCTCTGCGGTGATCTGCAAGAACCACGGTCCCTTCACCTGGGGCACCGATCCTGCCGACGCTGTGTACCACGCTGTGGTACTGGAAGAGGTGGCCAAAATGGATATGTTCACCGAAATGGTGAACCCCAAAGTGACCACTGCACCCCAGGATATGCAGGATAAGCACTTTATGCGCAAGCATGGACCCAATGCGTATTACGGACAGAAGAAAAAGTAAATTTTTCTAACCGTTGAAAGCACAGCAAACTCCAGAGAATTTACGGCGCTTTCTGATCGTTCGGAAAGCGCTGTTTTTTCTGGACGTTTGTAAATTTTCTCCAATGGTTTTGTGTATAATTTATGACGAAACTGTAAGGGTTTTGCAAAATAAAAACAAGGAAAACTTTAGCAAATATCTAGGCTTTTCCAGCAAAATTTACATCCAGATCAAGTCAGATGAAAAAAATGCCCAAAAAGTTGGAGAAATTAAACGAAAATACTTGACAATGGCAGTGCATTTGTGCTAGTATTGACGTGTATTAAGAAACAGTGAAGGATTCAGGGCATTCTTCAAGGTTTCTGAAATAAAGTATGAAGGTTCTGTGAACGCAAAACAGGATCGCTGTACGAAAAAAGACAGGAGGAAAATTATGAACAAACGCATTTTTAAGCGCTGCTTGTGCGGAGTTTTGACCGCCGCTATGGCAGCCACTGCGCTCGTTGGTTTCTCCGGATGTGACGGCGGCGGCAACGTCGGCTTGACCGTTATGATCTACGCTCAGGACCACGAGATGGACATCTACGAAAACATGAAGAACCAATTCATGGAACAGAATCCTGAAATTGGTAACGTAGAAATCCAGCGCAGCCAGCAGGATGGCTATGCCACCAACGTAACCTCTGCACTGGCAGCTGGCACTATGGCTGACGTGTTCTATGTAGAACCTGCGAACATCGCTCGTTACGTAGAACAGGGCCAGATCGCTTCTCTGGAACAGTATCTGGATGAAGAACAGCAGGCCGCCATCGACGACATCTGGCCGGACGCTGTGAACGCATTCCGTTACGATTCCGCCACCAAGACTTCTGAAACCGGTGATCTGTACGCTCTGCCTCATGACTACTCTGCTTTCATGTATGCGTACAACAAGACCCTGTTCGATCAGAAGGGTGTTGCTTATCCCGACGCCAACGAACCCATGACCTGGGATCAGTTCCGTGAAACCTGCGCTAAGCTGGTGACCGATGACGCCAACGCTCCTACCTGGGGCTGCGCGATCCCCACCGAATTCTTCTTCCCGCAGATCCTCTACGGAAATGGTGGTCACTTCCTCAGCGACGACATGAGAACCGTTGACTGGGTTACTGCTGACGGTTCTTATCAGCAGGAATTCCTGGATTCCATGAACTTCCTGCAGGGTCTGGTAGCTGACGGCTTGGCTCCCACTCCCGCTGAAGACGCTGCCCTGGGCGTTTACAACCGTTGGTGCTCTGGCCAAATCGGCTTCTACCCCTGCGGCACTTGGGACGTTGCTAACTTCAACAACCCCGAAATCGTAAACTTCGATTGGGATTTGACCTACTTCCCCGTAGGCCCCAACGGCACCTACACTGCTGCTCGTGCCGGCACGGTTGGTTACGCTGTGTACGCCAACTCTCAGCACGTTGATGCGGCTGTTGCTTACATCGAATTCATGTCCACCAACCTGGATGGTCAGAAAGAACTGGCTACCGGCGGCATCCAGCTCCCCAACCTGATGAGCTACGCTAACGGTGAATTCTCTGATCAGTTGGCTGACGGCACTGTTGAGTACTGCGACAACTACCAGGTAGCGTTCAAGTACATGGGCGGCGAAAAATCCGGCACCTCTCCCAACGGCATCGGCTATCGGAACGTCATGCCCGAATTCTTCTACACCCCCACCACTGCTTGGTGGAACGGTTCTGACGGCTTCCTGATTGACTTCTCCACCTTCTTGGAAGGCTCCGTTTCTGCAGAAGACTATATGACCAACACTGCAGCTACCTGCCAGGAAGCTCTGGACACCGCTTGGGAAGAATATGAACTCGCCATCGGTGGCTGATGATTCGCATTTCTTAAGCTGCACTTGGTGTAGTGAAGGAAATTAGTTGAGAAGACTGGCTGCTACCACACAAAGGGTTGGCAGCCAGTTTTTATAAAAGGAGTGTAATAGTATGGCAACTAAGCAGAAGCATAAGCTTAGTCGAGCCGCCAGACAAGAGGAACGGGCCGGTTTGCTCTTTATCTTGGCCCCCATTGTTGGGTTCCTGTGCTTTATGCTGTTCCCCATCTGCTTCTCCATCGTACTGAGCTTCCAGAGCTGGACTGGTATCGGAGAGATGCGGTTCGTGGGATTCCAAAACTTCATTGAGCTCTTTACCACCGACACCTTCTGGTACTCCCTAGGCAATACTTTCTTCTATCTGATTGGTATCCCCATCGGCATGGTCATCGCACTGTTTTTGGCCATGGGCATGAACCGGAAAATCCCCGGTGTACGTATCCTCCGTACTGCTTACTACGTCCCCGTAGTGTCCTCCCTGGTTGCGGTGGCCGTACTGTGGAACCAGATCTACACCCAGAATGGTCTGCTTAACAACGTTCTGCACAGCTTGTTCGGCATTGACGGTCCTGCATGGTTGTATGATGCCGGTACTGTAAAATGGGCTATCATCATCTTCACCGTTTGGAAAGGCGTAGGCGGCACCACCGTGCTGTATCTCGCCGGCTTGCAGAACATCAACCGTTCCTACTATGAAGCGGCTGAAATCGACGGCGCCAGCGGCTGGAAGCGGTTTACCCGCATCACCTTCCCGCTGTTGACCCCCATTTCGTTCTACATCATCATCACCACCATCATCGGCGGTCTGCAGATCTACGTGGAAATCAGCGTGTTGGCAACCAACGCCCGTGACTTTACCAAATCAGCAATCACCGTTGTGTACTACATCTACGACGTCACCTTCAACCAGATGGCTGGCGCCCGGATGGGTTATGGTGCCGCAATTTCTTGGGTCTTGACCATCATCATTCTGATCGTCACCTTGATTCAGTTCAAGGTTCAGAATAGATGGGTCTATTCTGCAGAGTAAGGGGGGGAGAATACTGTGGCTAACAAAAAGAATGGCTCCACTGGCGAAGTGCTGAGCACGAAAGCAAAAGTTGCAAATGTAATTATCATGGTATTCCTCTTCGCGGGCGCAATTATCATGATCTTCCCCTTGATCTACATGGTCCTCATGAGCTGCATGACCATCAACGAAACCATCGCGGTAAACTTCGTTTGGTTCCCCTCTGTCTGGCACTGGGAAAACTACGCAGAAGTGGCGCAGGATCCTCAGTTCTACAGCGGCGTGTTGAACTCCATCATCGTGGCAGTTCCCACCCTGGTCATTGGCTGCTTTACTTCTTCTCTGGCTGCATTCTCCTTCGCGAAACTCCGTTTCCGCGGCAAGAATGTGTTCTTCCTGTGCTTGCTGGCAACCATGATGATTCCTTTCGCATCCATCATGATTCCCCAGTACGTTATGTTTAGTAAAGTCGGTCTGTTGAGCACCCTGCTCCCCTTGATCCTGCCCGGCGCTCTGGGAAACATCAGCGTGATCTTCTTCCTGCGGCAGAACCTGGCCGGCATCCCCAGCACCCTGGTGGAAGCGGCTTTGATCGACGGCTGCGGATACTTCCGTATCTACTACGCCATCTTCCTGCCCTTGATGAAAGGTGCGTTGGCAACCCAAGCCATCCTGTGGTTCATGGGTATCTGGAACGACTTCCTTGCTCCCCAGGTTTTCGTTGGCCGGACTCAGAGACTGTACACTTTGCAGCTGGTCATCATGCAGTACTTTGAAAACAACAAGACTGTTGCTGACTACCCCATTATCATGACAGCATCTGTGTTTAGTATGCTGCCCACCCTGATCCTGTTCTTCATCTTCCAGCGGTTCATCATTGAATCCGTGGCATTGAGCGGTATCAAGGGCTAATCAAAACCCATTGCAGCAGACGCACTGCTGTAAACAGACGGCGTATGAGCTTGCGCAGTGCAGCCCATGCGTCGTTTTGTTTTACCGAGACAAGGAAATGAGGTATTGTATGAAACAAAAATCACTGTTCAAAGGTCTTGTGGCGCTGACCCTCAGTGCAGCCATGCTGCTGTGTGTCACGGGATGCGATGACAACACCACCGTTTACCAGCCAAATGACACCGATCTCTCCTCCCTCAGTGTCACCGAACCCAACCCCTTCTATTTCGGCACCAAGGACCGGGATGTGAACGGTTTGGTGGAAGTCCATGACCCCTCCACCTTTAAAGATCCCAACAGCGAATACTATTACTGCTACTCCACCGACTCCACCATGAGCGGCAACCCCAACCGTGGTGTGGGCATTCAGATCCGCCGGAGCAGCAATCTCACCGATTGGGAATACATCGGCCACGCTCTGGATGACGCTTCCGTTGCGGAAGCACGGGTACTGCCTGATGGCTCCTACAACACCGGTTTCTGGGCGCCCTCCATCGCTTATGTCAACGGAGAGTACCGGCTGTACTACTCGGTGTCCACCTTTGGCGCGGCCACCAGCCGGATCTACCTGGCGGTTTCCTCCAGCCCGGAAGGCCCCTTCACCAACCGGGGCTTAGTGGTGGATACCTGGAAAAACACCTCCGGCAGCGGCCCCAATGGCATTGACCCCTACTACGTGGAGGACAAAGACGGCAAACCCTATTTGGTGTACGGCTCCTTCTTCGGCGGTATCTACATCAAAGAGCTCAAGGAAGACGGTACTGCCGTGGACAACGACACCTCTGGTCTGCTGCGGGCTTACTACGGTACCCGCTTGGCCATCCGGGAAACCAATGCCCTGGACGGTCCGGAAGGCGCCAGCATTATCTACAACGAGGACACCGGTTACTACTACCTCTTCCTGAGCTACGGTTATCTGGGGGACACCTATGACATCCGGGTAGCACGCAGCGAGGAGATCACCGGTCCCTATGTGGATTACCAAGGCAATGAAATGACCGCTTCCGGCGTGGTCACCACCGGCACCAAGCTGGCGGCCAGCTATCAGTTTACTGCATCCGCACCCGGCGGCGGCGATCAGCCGGATGTGCTGGACTCCTGGAGCTGGAACGGCTTCATCGGCCCCGGCCACGGCGAACCCTTCTATGACGACACCACCGGCACCTGGTATTTTGCCAGCCATGTCCGGGACGGCGCCGAAACCTATAAGACGGTGGACAACGGCCAGGATACCTGGTATATGCACTACCTCTGCATTCGGGAGCTGGTCTGGGTGGACGGTTGGCCCACCCTCAGCCCGGAAATGGTGTACCCCAATGAAGCCACCGGACAAACCGTGTCCGGCAGCCTGCTGGAAGGCAACTGGGAAACCTTGCAGTTTGACAG
>DVGY01000117.1 GCA_018712465.1 Candidatus Egerieicola pullicola
GAATTCTTCGCGAACTTCGAAGTGTTCTACGCTGAAATCATGGCCTTCTGCAAAGAAAACGGCTATGACATCACCATTATCTCCACCACCGGTGCTCAGGCCAACGACTCTGCTTACCAGAGCGGCTGGGAATTCCTGGCCGGCGAAAAGGCAGGCGGCGACTACACTGATAAGGTGACTACCGGTATGGATACCGTGGTTGGCGAAAGCGGAAGCACTGCCGACCGCACCCATACTTGGTACGAGAAGGACAGCGAAACCGATCTGCCTCTGAAAGACAACTACATGGATACCATTGCGGACGAACACTACTATCGTTCCAATGAATATCTGCTGAACAACACCGACCGTTACGATTACTACGAACGGGCCTACAACGAAGACGGCACCATCAACGATGAGCTGTCCTCCAAGGTGTTCGTGGGCGAATACGCCTCCACCGATAAGAACACCCTCATGGGTGCTTTGAGCGAAGCTGCTATTATGACCAGCTACGAACAGAACTCCGACGTGGTACGCCTGGCCGCTACCGCCCCCCTGTTTAACAAAGAGCGGGACGACAGCCTCTACCGTTGGACCCCCGACGTAATCTGGTTCGACAATGACAGCGTGTGGTTCACCCCCACCTACTACGTGCAGTCCCTCTTCCCCTCCAACCTGGGCGACGAGTTGCTGCGCACCGACTTTGAGTATCTGGATGAGAGCGGCGAAATGAAGACCTTGCAGCCGGAAGGCGGCGTGATGCTGGCCAGCGGCAACGCACCGGTCACCATTTCCAAGGTCACCATCTACAATGCTGACGGCGGCGTGTACCAGACCTACGACTTTACCCAGATGGATGAAAATGCTCTGGAACTGGCTGGCTGGAGCGAACTGCCCAGCAGCACCGCTGGTTACACCCTCACTGGTGAAGGCTTGAACCTGGCGGCTCAGACCTCCGGTTACAACGGCATTTACCTGAACACCGACGATATGCCTGCCAACTACAAAGTAGTTGTGGACGCAACCCGTACCGCCAACGGCCCCGACGGCTTCTATGTTGGCGTTGGTGTCACCGACGTGACTCCTGACAGCGAAGACATGGTGGTTTACTCCATCAACTATGGCGGAAATGCCACCGGCTTCAAAGTGTACAAGGACGGCGTGGAAGGCTACACTCTGGGCGACTACAGTGTAGGAACTGCCGCTGGCAACACCTACCTGACCAACTATGAAGCTATCACCACCGGTACTCCTTACGAAATCACCGTGGATTACGGCACCACCACCAGTGCGGGTGTGGGCGAAGACGCCGTTGCCGTGGCTTCCGGCCGCCAGCAGCTCAACGCTTACTACACCGACGGCACTACTACTTCCAAGGTGCTGAATGCGAACCTGACTGCGGTCAACGACATGATCTACAACTCTGTCACCAAGGACGACGAGTATGTGTACATCAAGTTGGTGAACGTGGACGGCTACAGCAAGACCACCGGCATCAACATTGATAACCTGGCGATGTCCGGCAAGGGTACCATGACCGTGCTGTCCGGTACCGAAGAGAATGTGAACACCGCCAACGTCAACACCGACGGCAACGAAGTAATCGCACCGATTACCAGCGACATCACCCTCCAGAGTGGCTCCACCACCATCACCCTGCCCGCTTACAGCCTCACTGTGCTGAAACTGGAAATCAGCGATGGCAACGTGGATGTGACCATGGGCGGCAGCTTGGTGGATTCCAATAACCTGACCACCGAAGAAGGACGGGAAGGCTGGAATGGTTATACCGTTTCTGGTAATGGAGCAACCTATACCGAAGGTAACGAAACCATTACTGCGGATGAAAATGGTGTCACCTTCACTCAGATTGGCGGCAATAATTATTCTGTTGCTAACCCCTTAAAGGGTAATGTCACCGACGGCTTTAGCGTGGTTCTGGATGTGGCTATTCCGGAAGGAGCCACTGTGGACAGCCGGTCCGGCTTGTTTGGTTTTAATAATCACGCTGCTTGGGATCATTTCCAACTGAGCAACAATGGCTTGTCGATTTATGCGAATTCTGGCATAGCTAAGGAAGATCAAGGCGCAACTGGCAATCATTATTATGACATTGAACGGGCTGAGGAAAAGGTTGACCTGACAGATGCTCAAGTGACTATGGCTGTGGATAAGACCAGCCTCAAGATTTATGTCAACGGTGAACTGGCTGCCACCTATGAAGATGGCCAGCAGTATGGCTCTGCTTTGAACAATACTTATGTGAATGCAGTTACTTTGGGTGCGGCTAATGCTTTGGATTGGTTCAACCTTGGTACTACTGCTGGCGACGGTACAACGTGGCAGTGGAATAACTCTTTGATGACCGTTTCTGCTGTCTCCTTCTACAACCGTGCATTGACCGCAGAAGAAGTATCTGCTTTGGCGGCTTACATCCCCTCCACCGGCGTTTCCATCGACGGTGAAGACTCCATTGAAATCACCCGCGGCGATTCCGTGACCTTGAACGCTACCGTTTACCCGGTAGGCGAAGGCGAACCGGATCCCAACACCGGCAAACTGCCCGGCGCTGCCACCAACTCTGTGACCTGGTCCTCCAGCCATCCGGAAATCGCTACCGTGTCTAAGACCGGTACCGTTCGTGGCGTAGCAGCTGGAGAAGCAACCATTACTGCTACCACAACCGAAGGCTTTACCGATACTGTCACGGTAAAGGTGAACCCGGTTCTGGTCAACAATGTCACCATCAACACGGCGGCGCAGACCATTGACCTGGGCGCTTCCCTGCGGATCAGTGCAACGGCTTCTCCCTCCAATGCCGACAACAAGACTTTGAAGTATGAGTCCTCCAAACCTGATGTAGCTACCATCAATGAAGAGGGCATCCTCACCACTGTGGGCGAAGGCACCACCACCATTACCGTAACCAGCACCGACGGTTCTAATGTCTCCGATACTGTTGACATCACCGTCGAGGATTATGAACTGGAAAGCGTGGTTATCACCAACGCTCCCGACTTTGAATTGGTAGTGGGCTCCAGCCTGCGGCTGCGCACCGAGGTTACACCCAGCGAAGCAGCGGTAACTATGAGCTACGAAACCTCCAATTCTGAAGTTGCCACCGTAGAAGGCGGTATGCTCTCCATCGTTGGTGTGGGCGAAGCCACCATCACCGTGAAGGCTACCAAGCTGGCGGATGCGAATGAATCGGTCAGCACCACCTTGAAGGTCACCGCAGTGGAACAAGGCGATCTGGTGGCGGATTACCAGTTCAACGGCAATCTGATCAACGACGCCAACAAACTCCAGGAAGGTTCTTACCAGACCACGACTCAAGGCGACTTGGCTGTGGATCCTGAAACCGGAACCATTACCTTCAACTATTCCTCCGGCACCGGTTCTGCTAACCGGGTCCAGATGGAAAACCCGCTGAAGGGCAAGGATCTGTCTGAAACTGGCTTTACCGTTGCGGTGAAGTTGGATCCCACCGCTGGAACAATTAACCAGTACGAAGGTATCTGGGGCTTTGATGACGGCGCAGGCTTCTTTGGCTTGGGCGGCAACGGTCAGTTGTGGTTCAACGACTACAATGGCAACTACTACGACTTCATCGAAACCGCTGGAAACATTTCTGCCAACGACGGTATGGAACTGATTACTGTCACGGTCGATCCGGTTCAGGATCAGATTTACTTCTACAAAGATTCCACTTTGATTGAAACCGTTAAATCCACTTGGGTGGATGCAATCTGCACTCATGTTTCCAACATGAACTACTTCAATCTGGGTTGTGCTGCTACCGTATACTGGGGCACCGCAGGCTTTACCTGTGATTATCTCCAGGTCTATCAGCGGCAGCTCACCGATGCTGAGGTTGGCTATTTGGCCACTACCGGCAGCATCGAAGAACCGGAAACGGTGAATAAGAGCGCATTGGACACCATGGTGACCAAAGCCGCTATGATCGACGGTTCCATCTACACCCAGTCCAGCTGGACTCCCTTTGTTGAAGCACTGAATGCAGCCACCGCCGTTATCAAAAACGAGCAGGCGACCAACCAGGATGTGCTGACTGCTCAGAACAACCTGAATGCAGCCATGGAAGGCCTGGACGTGTATGCGCCCATCAGTACTCCGGAAGTGGATGTGGAATACACCTTCGACGGTACCTTGGACGCTACAACTGGTGATGCTGCTGCGGCAGAGTTGACCGGCAACAAGGTTTACGTTGGAACTGACACCACCCCTGCAGCACCCGTTACCGCAGAAAAAGCGACCTTCGCCGCTGGTCCGGAAGAAGGGACCCAGGCGGTTCAGCTCAGCCCCTCTTTAGGTTACGGCTTGAAGCTGGATCTGCCCATCACCGACAGCACCTTCACCGTAAGCTTTGACGTTTCCTACGCGGCACTGTCCACCAGTTCTGCCACCATGCTGATCGCCAACGATACGTTGGATCAGTATTGGAGCAGCATTGGCCAGGGCTGGAAGACCACGATTGAAGAAACTCCCATGATTTGGAGCCGCGATCAGGCGAGCGACCAATGGATGGATCTGGTGTCTAGCAATGCAGGAATGGCTCTTGGCGAATTTGCAACCATCACCGCTGTGTTTGATAACGGAACTGGTTATCTGTACGTCAACGGCACCCTGGTAGGAACCGGCTCTGTGCCCAACGCCTATGGCGAAGGCACCGAAGTGTACCTGGGCGTCAACGCTTGGGATGCGATCCCCAGCGCCAGCGTTGCCAATGTTCAGTTCTATGACGAAGCTTTGGTGGCTCAGCAGGTAGCCTACGTGGTCAACGGCACTGAAATCGTTTACGACGAAACTCCCGCTGAAATCACTCCCATTACCGGCGAGGAATTGACCGCCACCCAGGCTGTGGTGCAGCAAGCCATTACCATCGCCCAAAAGTGGACCGGCGATCAGCAAGACGCCCGGTATACCCTGCTTACCGCTCTGAATGAACTGGTGGCAGCTGGTGATGTGACCAAGATTACTTCCGAACAGGCAACCGCTCTGCAGGCCGCTCTCAACAACGTCATGGATTCCATGAAGGTGTTGGGTGACAAGAACGGCGACGGTGTGCTGAATGTTCTGGATGTGATGTGCATGGCTCAGTATGTGGTGGGCAGCGCTTCCAACATTGATGATCCCGACGTGAATAACGACGGCCAAGTCAATCTGCTGGATGTGATGTACCTGGCACAGGTAGTCAACGGCACCTTGGACTATCCGGAAGAATCCGTAAGCGAATAATCATCGCTTTTTACAAATTCATCGTTTGAGTTTGGGTTCGCCTCTCTGAAAAGGGAGGCGAACTTTTTTGTTTGCTTAGACGTTGACAAGCCGGGCGGCAGCGGGTATAATATACCTGTTGCCGGAGTGGCGGAATTGGCAGACGCCCGGGACTTAAAATCCCGTGGGCAGTAATGCCCGTGCCGGTTCGACCCCGGTCTCCGGCACCAAAGCCGTCGTGGATAACCTTCACGACGGTTTTTTGTTTGAAAAAGGAGAGGATGGCGGTGAAGCGCTGCATCGTAGTAGCCGGAATGGTCTGATTGAAATAAGTAAGGAGGATTTCTATGACGATTCCGGCAAATAAATGGTATCCCCACCCAGGAGATACGCAAACAATTTATCTGCGCCAGGCCATCACTGACCCGGCGATTTCGGTGGGTGAATACACCATTTACAACGATTTTGTGCACGACCCCGCCGAATTTGAAAAGAACAATGTACTGTACCATTACCCTATCCACCAAGAACGATTGGTGATTGGGAAATTTTGTTCCATTGCCTGCGGGGCCAAGTTTTTGTTTAATTGTGCCAATCATGATCTCGATTCCTTATCCACCTATACGTTTCCTCTGTTTTACCAAGAATGGGGCCTGGATAAAGAAAACATCACCCAAGCCTGGAAGGACAAAGGAGATATTATCCTGGGCAACGATGTGTGGATTGGATTTGAAGCGGTGATTTTGGCTGGAGTGACCATTGGGGACGGCGCCGTTGTGGGCGCTCGTGCGGTGGTGACCAAAGATGTTCCGCCCTACACCATCGTAGGCGGTGTGCCGGCGCAACCCATCCGCAGACGGTTTTCAGAGGAAACTATCGCTGGGCTGGAAAAACTTTGCTGGTGGGATTGGCCGGAGGATTGGATTCGGCAGAATATCCATGCTATTCAAACCGGACAGTTGGAACTGCTGGAGGAGTTTGCTGCCCGGCATGGATGATTGCCGGCTGAGAAAGGAGCTGTCATGGATCATTTTTTGGAGTCTTGGTGGGAAGTCTATCAAGCCGCTGTTCAAACGCGATTTGCTGGGCGGATTTGGTTTTTAGGCTTGCAGGGCAGTTATGCCCGGGGAGAAGCAACTGCGGAAAGCGACATTGACCCGGTGTTGATTTTGGATCGGGTTGATACTGCAGATCTGCTGGCATACAGTCAACTGCTGGATCAGCTGCCGGAACGAGAAAAATGCTGTGGCTTTTGCGCCGGTAAGGAGGAACTGCTGCATTGGGAACCCTGGGATCTGTTTCAGCTGTACTACGACACCAAGCCCATCCTGGGCACTTTAGAGCCGCTGTTGGAACGAATTGGATTAAAGGATGTGGAACAGGCGGTGCATCTGTCTGCCTGTAACCTTTACCATCTTTGTGCTCGCAATTTAATTCATGAAAAAGAGGAGTCTATCCTGCGCAAAGGATACAAGGCGGCGGTATTTGCCCTTTCCGCTGTTGATTATCTGCGGCAAGGCAGCTATTGCTCTGAAAAACAGCAACTGAGAAATCGTTTGGAAGGGCTGGATCGAGAGCTTTTAGAGGAAGCAATCGCCCTGCGCCAGAAAGGTGCGCTATCCCATGAAGAATGGATTCGGCTTTCGGATCTGTTGCTTCGATGGGCTTCCAACCAGATTTGTTTGGAAGTGGAATTCGGTACTCCTTTGAGTGAAAAGCCGGTCTAGGCTATTTTTTGAGAGAAACAAAAAGGTCCTCTGCTTCTGTGATGAGGCAGGGGATTCTTGCGTTATAATGTCTTTTTTAGGAAGTGAATTCGATGGCGAATACTTTGCTGGGTAATGGGGGAGTTTAGGCAGAAATCGTAGCCGTGGATGGTGCCCTTGGTTTCATAAAGGGTGACGTAGCCGCCGTACTGTTTCAAACGCTGAGCATAGAGCAGGCCTTCGTCGTGCAGGCAGTCAAATTCTGCGGTTTCCAGATAGGTGGGCGGAATTTTGCTGGGCAAAGGTGCGGTCATGGGGGAAGCGGCTTGGTGCTCCAAAGGGGAAGTTCCATCTAGATACCAATTCCACATTTTGGCATTGTTTTTACTGTTCCACATAGGGGTATCCTGATACCGGCGGATGGAATCCGTATTTTGTGCTGCATCTAGGACGGGGTAAAGCAGCATTTGTCCTTTGGGCGGAGGAAGCTCTTTCCAATCCGCTCCCACCACATAGGTGGCCAATACTGCACCGGCACTGTCTCCCGCCACCAAAATCCGGTGAGGGTCAATGCCAAACTGAGACCCGGATGAGGCTAAGAAGCGGTAGCAGCACAAAGCATCCTCTTTGGCTGCGGGATAAGAGTAGCTTGGCAGCAGATGGTAGTCGGGGAATAACACCTTGCATCCTGTCTCCCTGGCATAGAGCATGGCTAGCTTTTTGTGATAGGGAGCTGCCCGATAGCCAAATCCTCCTCCGTGAAACAGCAGCAGGCAGGGCAAAAGGCCGGAACCGCTTTTAGGAGAAAAGAGGGTGGCCGGTATAGGAAGACTTTGAAACCCGGCAAGCAGGAGTTGGTTGGCAGTGAGGGCTTGGTCCAGAGGGATGCAGCGCAACAACAATTTTTGCACCGGCCCTGCCAAACGGAACAGCGGCTTGGAATAAGGCATTTTTCGATTGATTCTTTTAAAATACGGGGAGATGGGGTAGTTGGTCATGGCTGTAGCTCCCAATTTTGATCGGCTCCAATGTGGAGAAAAAATTCATGCAGATAAAAGAAAAAGGCAAGCCATTTCGACTTGCCTCGTTCTTGGTACGCCAGAAGGGATTCGAACCCCCGACCTTTTGGTTCGTAGCCAAACACTCTATCCAACTGAGCTACTGGCGCACACTTTATTGTAGTTCTTTTCAGAACATTGTTTAGTATACCACCCTCTCGATGGTTTGTCAACACTTTTTTTGCGAAAAGATGAATTTTCCCTCGGAATCCTTTACAGTTTGGACGCAATCCTGTATAATTTTCCATGAGAACACATATTCATCATTTTGCGGACCGAATGCTTTGGAAAGGGAGGGCAAAGGTTTGAGTTTCAAACGGACAACGGTATTGCGCACAGCAAACCGCCTGGGCCTGCTGCTGGTAGGTTTGGGATTGATTGCCGGAGGGGTGCTGCTGCTGGTGATCCAGGATATCTTGGTGCTGTCCGCTTCCTATCTGTTGGGAGCGGCGCTGGTGGTCATTGGGGTGGCTGGCATCGTCAGCTGGTTTTTACACCAGGGACGGAAATGGTTTGAGCTGTTGTGGCTGTTTTTGTGCATCCCCTTTGGGGTGTTGATTATCTTTAATACCGTCATCCCCTTGACCATTGTGGTGATTTTCTTTGGATTATATCTGCTGCTGACCGGGGTAATCAAGGCCATTGACGCCGTGCTGCTGTGGCAGGAGGAGAAAACCGGCTTTTTGCTTTCCACTCTTCAAAGCCTGCTGTTTTTAAGCGTAGGGGTAATCCTGCTCATTGCCCCTTGGGAGCATATTTCGGTGGTATTTACCATTTTGGCCATCTATCTGCTGATTTTGGGCAGTTTCCAGCTGGCCCAGGCCATTGACGAGCTGATCCCCAACAAAACAAAACAAAAGGTACGGCGGCACATTCGCTTCCCTCTGCCTGCCATTATGGAGGCGTTGGTGCCCTTTACGGTGCAGTGCCGGGTGAACCGTTACCTGGCCCGGGCCCAGACCTTTGACAAGTTGAAGGAAGAGATTCCGCCGCGGGAAGAAGGGGAACCAGGCTTGGAGGTATTCATCCATGTTGCGGATGGAGGAGGAAACGCCATCGGCCATTGCGATATTTGCTTTGAAGGCAATATGTACGCCTACGGCAGCTACGATGAAGCGGCTCAGCATCTGGGCATTGCGCCGGGAGTGCTGATCGTCTCCAAAAAAGAGGAATACCTGCCCTTTACTTCCGGCTATGCTCACACCACCATTTTTGGCTTTGGCCTGCGCCTGACCCCGGAACAAAAAGACAAAGTGCGGAGCAGATTACAGGAAATCATGTCCAACACCTACCGCTGGTATCCGCCCTATCAACAGGCTCTGGAACTGGATCCCAAAGCCAATCTGGAGGACTTTACCGACTACCCCAGCCGGCTGAGTGTTTGTACTCAGACCAAGATGTATAAATTCAGCAAGAGCAAGTATAAGCACTACTTCCTCTTTACCACCAACTGTGCCATGCTGGCCTTGGATGTGTTGGGCAAAATGGGCTTGGATGTACTGAACTTTAACGGTATCCTTTCCCCCGGCACCATCTATGACTTTTTGGAAACGGAATATTTAAACCGAGGGGGGTTGGTGATCCAGCGGAATATCTACCGCATGACTCCTAAGGGATTGCTGACCACCGACGGAGACAAAAACCACTACACCTATCGCCAGGGCGCTTACCGGAATTTCAACCTGAAGCCGGTGATTAACATGGACCGTTGGCGCAGCCAACATGAAAGCAGTACCGAAAAAAGCTGACATACCCTGCCGCTCCCGCTCATACCTATGGAAAAAAACGAGGAGTGAGCCGGATGTTTGTCTGTGCAGTGAAGGCTACCTGGAAACGGGTGGCGGTGATCTTATTGGTGGCAGCGGCCATCATTGGGCTGCTGGTGGTGCTGCTGGGAGGCTGCCAGTCTCCGGCAGAGGAGGAAGGTGCGGCGCCGGAGCCCATCCGGTTGACCACTGTTACCCAAATGGTGGAGTGGCTGGCAGGGGAAGGAATTGAAGTGGATCCGGACAGCTTGGTTCAGGACACTGTCACCATCCCTCAGCCTTTTGACGACATTTACACCCAGTATAACCAGCTACAACTGGAAGCAGGTTTCGACTTAACCCCGTATCAGGGATTTACCGCAGACCGAAGCTGTTTTACTGTGCTGAACTACCCCAACCAGGAAGAAGGAGTGCTGGTGCATCTGCTTTGCTGGGAAGGGGAACTGATTGGCGGAGATTTGTGTTCCGTGCGGTTAGATGGATTCCTTACCGGGTTGATTATGCCGGAAGGATAATACGATTTGAGAATTTTAGCCAAGAAATTACAAATAGGATTTGACGAAAGTTTTTAAACTGCCTGGGGATGAAAAAATCTCCGGCAGATAGAATACTGATAGTAAATTATTTAGCAAAAAGTACAAGGAGGAAAAAGATGGAGCTGCGGCTGGAAAAATACTGCGCTCAGGCGGCAAAGCTCAGCCGCAGCCAGATTAAAGCGGCGCTGCGGCAAAAGCGGATTCTGTTCAACGGCAGACTGGCCAAAGGCGGGGAAAAAATAATCCCCGGGCAGGATCAGGTCTGTTTAGACGGGGAAGAACTGGTTTGGCAGCAGCATATTTACCTTATGTTAAATAAACCCAAAGGGGTGGTCAGCGCCACTCGGGACAGCCGGGAAAAGACCGTGCTGGATTTGGTGCCGGAAAAATACCAGCGGCCGGGACTGTTTCCTGCCGGGCGGCTGGACAAGGACACCACCGGTTTTGTGCTGATTACCGATGACGGGGAGTTTGCCCACCGGATGCTTTCCCCCAAGCACCATGTGGAGAAGGCTTACCAAGCGCTTCTGGCGGGGTCTTTCACCGGGGAGATGGCCCGGCAATTTGAAACGGGCTGTGTGCTGAAGGACGGCTATCAGTGCCTTCCCGCCCAGATTCGGCTGCTGGAACAGGGAGAAAATGCCTTGGTGGAGATTGTGCTGCGGGAAGGAAAGTACCATCAAATACGCCGTATGGCGGCGGCCTGCGGCAGTCGTGTACTGGAATTAAAGCGGATTCGGCTGGGCGAACTGCCTTTGGACCCTAATTTAGCGCCGGGAGAGTGTAGGGAAATATTGCACAAAGAATTGCATAAAATTTTGACAACTTCTACACCACGGGACCAAGAAAGGCCTTGACGGCGAAAAGAATTGGTTGGATTCTACAATTTTATTTTTGAAACTTTAGTTAAAAAGATACTGTTTATTTCCTCCGGAATTTGGTATTATAATGATACAACGTTCTCATGTTTCTTGTATGTTGAATGACGAGAAAAGCAGCATGAAAATTAAAGTTTAGGAGGCCAAAGGTATGGCAGGATTATCTCTGAGAGGCATCTACAAAAAGTATGCAGGCAACGTGGTAGCGGTCAGCGACTTCAACCTGGAAATCGAAGACAAGGAATTTATTATTTTGGTTGGTCCTTCCGGCTGCGGTAAGTCCACCACTTTGCGGATGATTGCCGGTCTGGAAGAGATTTCGGAAGGCGAGCTGTACATTGACGGAAAATTGATGAACGACGTATCCCCCAAAGACAGAGACATCGCGATGGTGTTCCAGAACTATGCTCTGTACCCCCATATGACCGTATATGACAACATGGCATTCGGTCTGAAGCTGCGGAAGGTTCCCAAAGCCGAAATTAAACAGAGAGTAGAAGAAGCTGCCCGGATCCTGGACATCTCTCACCTGTTGGACCGGAAACCCAAAGCGTTGTCCGGCGGTCAGAGCCAGCGTGTTGCCTTGGGTCGTGCAATCGTTCGTGAGCCCAAAGTGTTCCTGCTGGACGAACCTCTGTCCAACCTGGACGCAAAACTCCGTGCTCAGATGAGAACCGAGATCTCCAAGCTGCACCAGAAACTGGGCACCACCTTTATTTACGTAACCCACGACCAGACCGAAGCTATGACCATGGGCACCCGCATCGTGGTTATGAAGGATGGTTTCATTCAGCAGGTGGATACCCCCCAGAACCTGTACAGTTATCCCTGCAATGTGTTCGTAGCAGGATTCATCGGATCCCCCCAGATGAACTTCCTGGACGCCACTGTAGTGCAGAAGAACGGCAAGTACTGCTTGGATATCTGCGACGGCAAGTACACCTTGGTGTTGCCTGAAAGCAAGATCAATGACGGCGTAAAAGCTGCGGTTGGCAAAGAAGTGATCCTGGGCATCCGTCCGGAACACATCCACGACGAAGAGATGTTCCTCTCCAGCGTTTCTACCGGTATCGTAGACGCCGACGTGGAAGTCACCGAAATGATGGGCGCAGAAACCTATCTGTACCTGAATGTGGAAGGTGTCAACCTGACTGCTCGTGTTTCCGCTCGTTCCACCGCCAAACCTGGCGACAATGTGAAGGTTGCCTTCGATATGAACAACATTCACATCTTCGACAAGGAAACCGAAACCACCATCACCAACTGATTTCATTCATCCCTCCTTGTACGATGGATGCAAAGGGCCCCTGCTTCGGCGGGGGTTCTTTTTTGCGCAAAACCACGCCCGTTCCTTCCGAGAAGTCAAAAATAGTCTTTGTTTTTTCAAAAAGCAAGGTTTACCCCTTGACAACCTGCGGGAGAATGGGTATAATGGCTACTTGTAAAGCCGCCGGCTTTACAGCATCGCGGAGAAGGTGAGCGTTTGGAAAAAAATGTAGAAGTAGCAATCCTATTGGACATTTACGGCGAACTGCTCACTGACAAGCAGCGGGATGTGATTGATCTTTACTACAACCAAGATCTGTCTTTGGGAGAGATTGCCTCCCACCAGCAAATTACCCGGCAAGGGGTGCGGGACAGCATCAAGCGGGGAGAGGAATTTCTCTATGAGCTGGAAGACAAATTGGGTTTGCTGAAAAGTCAGCAGCAGTTGCAGGAAGATATGATGCGGGTTCGCCGGTTGGCGGAAAACATCTATCACATCAGCGATGAATATAAGTATTCCGCACAGATTTTGCAGGACGCCCGGCAGATTATCCAGCTTTCCGGGCAGCACATCCAGGAGTAAGGAGGTTCCGCTGTGGCTTTTGAAGGGTTATCCGAAAAGCTCAATGCTGTGTTTAAACGGCTGAAGGGCAAAGGCAAGCTCAACGAAGATGACATCAAGGTTGCCATGCGGGAGGTCCGCCTGGCGCTGCTGGAAGCGGACGTGAACTACAAAGTAGTCAAAGACTTTGTGAAATCCGTCAGCGAACGGGCCGTGGGAGCTGAGGTGTTGGAAAGCCTGACTCCCGCTCAACAGGTGATTAAGATTGTTCATGAAGAACTGATTCGCCTGATGGGCAGCGAAAACGCCCGAATCCAGTTCCCCGCCCATCCTCCTTGTGTGGTTATGATGGTTGGCTTGCAGGGTAGTGGTAAAACCACCCACTCCGCTAAGCTGGCCAAGTACTTCAAAGGCCAGGGACACCGGCCTTTGTTGGTCGCCTGCGACATTTACCGTCCCGCCGCCATCGAACAGTTGAAGGTAGTGGGAGAGCAGGCGGGGGTCCCGGTGTTTGAAATGGGACAGCGTCCGCCGTTGGAAATCGCCCAAAAGGCCATCGCTCACGCCAAGGATCACGGCAACGATTTGGTGATTTTGGATACCGCCGGCCGCCTCCACATTGACGAACAGTTGATGGCGGAGCTGAAGGGGTTGAAGGAGCACATTGAGATCCACGAAACCCTGTTGGTGGTAGATGCCATGACCGGCCAGGATGCGGTGAATGTAGCCAAGAGCTTCCACGAACAGCTGGACATCACTGGAGTGGTGCTCACCAAGCTGGATGGCGATACCCGTGGCGGTGCGGCCCTCAGCGTGCTGGCAGTCACCGGACGGCCCATTAAGTTTGCGGGCACCGGGGAAAAGCTGGACGATTTGGAACCCTTCCACCCGGACCGGATGGCAAGCCGGATCCTGGGAATGGGGGATGTACTCACCCTGATTGAAAAGGCCCAAACTGCGGTGGACCAGAAGGAAGCGGACAAAATGATGCGCCGCTTAAAGGAGAACACCTTCAATATGGAGGATCTTCTGGCTCAAATGCAGCAGATTAAGCAGATGGGCTCCCTGCGGCAGATCATCGGAATGCTTCCCGGCGGGGACAAGATCAAGGACGAAGACATCGACGACCGGCAGATCCTTCATGTGGAGGCGCTGATTCGTTCCATGACTCCCGCAGAACGGGAAAATCCCAAAATCATCAATCCTTCCCGGAAGCGCCGGATTGCCGCCGGCAGCGGTCAAAAGGTGGAGGATGTGAACAAGCTGCTGCGGCAGTTTGAGCAGATGCAGAAGATGATGAAGCAGTTCTCCGGCAAGGGGAAGAAAGGCAAAATGAGCCGCCGCGCCCTGCTTCGGAATATGGGAAACATGGGCAACTTAGGCGGCATGGGAATGAAGTAAATTGAGAAGGAATTCGGCAGGACTTGCTGCCGGCCCCATTCTTGATTACTATATTTTAATTTTTCGCAGCAAGCGAACAGGAGGAATTGTAACATGGCAGTGAAAATCAGAATGCGCCGGATGGGCGCCAAGAAAGCTCCCTTTTATCGGTTTGTAGTGGCAGATTCCCGGTATCCTCGGGATGGCCGGTTCATCGAAGAACTGGGCTATTATGATCCCACCAAGAATCCGAAAGTGATCAGCGTGGATGCAGAAAAGACCAAGAAATGGATCGCCAACGGTGCTCAGCCCACCGAAACTGTGAAGAAGCTGTTTAAGGAACACAACGTGCTGTAATAAGCAATGCTCCCGAACATCTTGGAGAGGAGATTGTTTGTGAAAGAATTATTGGAAACCATTGCACGGGGTCTGGTGGAAAACAAAGACGCAGTGCAGGTGGAGGTGGACCAGCCCGACGAAGAGGGCGTGGTGGTCTACCATCTCCATGTAGCGCCGGAAGACATGGGCCGGATTATCGGCAAGCAGGGACGGATTGCCAAGGCTATCCGTGTCGTTATGCGGGCCGGCGCCAGCCGTACCGACCAGCGGATCGCCGTGGAAATCGATTGATGGAACTGAGAGGGACTGCTTGCGCGGCAGTCCTTTTTCGTTATCAGGAGGAAGATAATTATGATCAAACCCTATCTGGAAGCCGCCAAGGTGGTGTCTACCCACGGAGTGTTGGGGGAAGTCCGGGCGCAAAGCTACTGCGACGATCCGGAAATCCTCTGCCATCTGTCCATGCTGTATCTGGATCCTCAGGGGAAACATCCTGTGGGATTGCAGCGGGGCCGGGTACACAAAAATGTGGTGATTCTGAAATTGGACGGAGTAAATTCCCTGGAGGACGCTCAGAAACTCCGGGGCAAGATGCTGTATCTGGACCGCCGGGATCTGGAACTGGAACCGGGGCAATATTTTATCCAGGACTTGTTGGGCTGCACCGTAGTGGATGCGCAAGATCCCCAAAAGGTGTACGGAGTACTGGTGGATGTGACCAACACCGGGGCCTCTGACATTTACCATATAAAAGCCCCGGATGGACGGCTGTTGCTGGCTCCCGCCATTCCCCAGGTAGTGAAGCAGGTGGATTTGGAGCAGGAACGAATTTTCATTACTCCTTTGGAAGGACTGTTTGACTGATGCGGATCGACATTGCCACCCTCTTCCCGGAGATGTGTGAAGCTTATTTAAGTGAATCTATTTTAGGCCGGGCCCGAAAGGCCAATTGTCTGGAGGTTCACTGTCATAACATCCGGGATTACACCTTGGACAAGCATCATCGGGTAGACGACTACTCCTACGGCATCGGCAAAGGCATGGTGATGCAGCCGGATCCCATTTGGCGGTGCTATCAGGCGGTGGAGGCCATGGCGCAAGAAAAGCCCTGGGTCATCTACCTGTCCCCGCAAGGCGAGATCTTCACCCAGAAAAAGGCGGTGGAGCTGAGCAAGCGTCCCCGGCTGTTTCTCCTGTGCGGTCACTACGAGGGAGTGGATCAGCGGATCTTGGATAAGATTGTGGATGAGGAGATCTCCATGGGGGATTTTGTCCTGACCGGCGGAGAGCTGCCTGCTTTGGCGGTGACCGATGCGGTGGCTCGGATGCTGCCGGGAGTGCTGCCGGAAGAGGAGTGTTTTGCTCGGGAAAGTCACTACGACGGGCTGCTGGAACACCCCCAGTACACCCATCCCCGTGTGTGGGATGGCCGGGAAGTGCCGGAGGTGCTTTTGTCTGGTCACCATGCTAATATCGAAGCTTGGAAACTGGAAGAAAGCCTGAAGCAAACCAAATTGAAGCGGCCGGATCTTTATGCAGCTTGGATAGAAGCACACCCTCCTCAGCCGAAAAAAAGGGGGAAAAAGGACAAATCTACTGAGAAACCCCCATCGGAATCCCCTTCTTTTTGATAGTTTTGTTAGTTTCTCAAAGTAGCGTTGAAAGACTTTGTGGAAAATTCATAAGAACCGGCCTTTTTCCAATTCCCAATCTATCATTTAATCCAAACTGGTTTTTCAGGGATTGACTGGAATTTTCATGACGATTATAATATAAGTGTTGTAAGGCGCAAAATGAGCATTATTTTGCTGCTATGCGGCGAATGCAGCCCCGAATCCAACAAAAAGCAACGAGAAGCAAGGAGCGAAGATCGTCATGTATGTAAGAGATGTAATCGTCAAAAATAAGGTGGGTCTCCATGCCCGCCCCGCCACCTTCTTCATTCAGCGTGCCAACGAATACCAATCCTCCATCTGGGTGGAGCGGGACGAACGCCGGGTGAACGCAAAAAGTCTGTTGGGGGTTCTCAGCTTGGGGATTCTGGGACAGCATCAGATCCGTATCATTGCGGACGGCACCGATGAAAAGGAAGCCGTAGACGCCTTGGTGAGTTTGGTGGAATCCGGCTTCACTGCCTGAGCTTCTTGCGTATATTGATTTTTTTAAGCAGCGGAGGAATTTCCTTCGCTGTTTTTCTTGTTTTCTGATTTCCCTGTTGATGCCAAAGATTCAAAGATTTTTCACAAACAAACCCCCGAAGTGTGTTACAATTTGTCATAGTTCCGGGGACAATTTGTAACTAACTGCCCTTCTGAGGAATACTGTCCAAAAAATCGCAAAAAGATTCGGCAAACCTGTTGCAAAAACACGGGAATTTCGGTAAAATAATACTGTATACCTATCACTTTGTCAGCAAAGGAGAATGAAGATGTCGAATCGTTTATTTCAGGGAGTCGTTCACCAGATGCGTGATGTCATCAATCGGGTCATCGGTGTTGTGGATGAAACGGCTGCCATCATTGCATGCAGTGACTTATCCAAAGTAGGGTTGACCAATGAGTTCATTGCCCTGGATCTGAGTGATTCCCACGACACCTTTATCCGGGACGGCTACACCTATAAGCCTTTCGGCCCCCACATCAAGCCGGATTACGCCGTGTTTGTGGAAGGGACCGATGAAAGCGCTTCCAAGTATGCCCAGCTTTTGGCCATCTCCCTGTCCTCCATTAAGCAGTATTACGATGAAAAGTACGACCGCAATAACTTTGTGAAGAACGTGGTGCTGGACAACATCCTTCCCGGCGATATTTATATCAAAGCCCGGGAACTGCACTTTAACGCCGACGCCACTCGGGTGGCTTTCCTCATCCGGGTCAGCGGCAGCAATGATGTGTCCACCTATGATGTGGTGCAGAATCTGTTTCCGGATAAACAGAAGGATTTTGTCTTTTCCATCGGGGAAAACGACATTGTCCTGATTAAGGAGATCAAACCGGGCATTGACAGCAAGGATTTGGAAAAGCTGGCCCGTTCCATTGCCGATACCCTCAGCGGAGAGTTTTACACCAAGGCTGTGGTCGGCATCGGCACCGCCGTCACCGGGGTGAAGGAGCTGGCAACCTCCTTCAAGGAAGCCCAGGTGGCTTTGGAAGTGGGCAAGGTCTTCGACAATGAAGAAACCATCGTCCGCTACGATAATCTGGGCATTGCCCGGCTGATTTATCAGCTGCCGGTGACCCTCTGCGAAACCTTCCTCAAGGAAGTGTTCCATCAGGGAGGCATCGAAAGCCTGGATCATGAAACATTGTTTACCATCCGCCGTTTCTTTGAAAACAATCTGAACGTCTCCGAAACCTCCCGGAAGCTGTTCGTCCACCGGAACACCTTGGTGTACCGTTTGGAAAAGATCAAAAAGCTCACCGGGCTGGATCTGCGGGAGTTCGATCACGCCATCATCTTCAAGATCGCGTTGATGGTGCGCAAGTATCTGGACGCCTGCGCAGAGGGCAATGCGCCTTCTGGAGGTCAGAACTGAAAAACGGCCTACCCTAGCGAAAAAGGACTGACTCCATGATTGAATTAAAGGATGTATCGCTGAAATACGATGAGGATACCGTAGCGCTGAACCATGTGAGTTTTACGGTGAAGCAGGGAGAGTTTGTGTTTATCGTAGGCGCTTCCGGCGCCGGCAAGAGCTCTATCATTAAACTGCTGCTCCGGGAAAAGGTGGCCACCAAGGGCACCGTGCTG
>DVGY01000118.1 GCA_018712465.1 Candidatus Egerieicola pullicola
TGGGGTTTGGCGCGGTACTTTTTCCGTTGAAAGGAGCTTTTTTATGTCCATGAATTACGATTGCACCGGCAATTCCTGCGACTGCCTGCAGGGAGTCAAATGTGACGTGACTAGCTGCATCCACAACAACCAGCAGTGCGGCTGCACCGCCCAGCAGATTCGGGTGGGCACGTCCTACGCCACCAAAGCGGACCAGACGATCTGCGATACCTTTGAACAGCAAAAGTAAAAGTTTTTAGTCCAGTTTTTTTCAAAAAACTGGTGGGGGTGCAGGGGGTAACACCCCCGCATCGGATTGTTTTGGAAAACCGGTCCGATTTCCTCTCTGTTGGTTTGAAAAGGCCCTAGAGGAATCCCCTCCCGGAATCCGCCTGACCCAACGGCGCAAGCCAAAGGTCAGGTCGATCCGGATACATCGGATTCTTTCGCAACAAAAGGGCTGCGGTATGGCAGCCCTCTTTATGTTGTGGAACTTTGATTTGCTGAAAGGGAAACAGTTTTGGGGTTTCCGGTTTGACCCTGCTGGCTGCCTTGGGCAGCTTCGCCGGGCGGATTCCGGTTTCGGCATCCACCAGCGAATCCACTGCGTGGGATTCGACCCCTACCATGCCTTCGAAAAAACGATCTTCGATCTTATTTTTCTAAAAGGTTTGATCCAAATTTTATGTTACCCAATCCCCAGCAGCTTCAGCACGGTTTCTTCCATCTCTGCTTTTTCAATGGAACCGGTAAACCGCACCGGCTTATTTTTCAGTTCCGCCAGAGCTTTGGGCACCGGCAGGCCGGAAATGCGGTTCAGCTCGTCGATCTGAGCGTATTCGTCTTCCGGAATCTGGTCGGTGATGGCGCCCAGCACGCTGGATGCAAACTTATAGGGGCTGGCAGTGGAGGCGATCACCGTCTTGGTTTCATCTCCGGTGGCTTCTTTATATTGACGGTAGACGTTCACCGCTACGGCGGTGTGGGTGTCGCAGAGGTAGTGGTCCTTGCTAAAGGTGTCCCCGATGGTCTGCTTGGTGCCGTTATCGTCGCAGCAGCCTGCCCAGAACAGTTCCTTGATCTGAGCCTTCACCTCTTCGCTGACTTCGTACCGGCCGGTTTTGCTCAGCTGGCCGAACCAATCCCGGATGGTGGCGTCGTTCCGGCCGCAGAGGTCGTAGAGCAGACGTTCCAGGTTGGAGGAAATCAGGATGTCCATGGAGGGGGAGGTGGTGGCGTAAAACTCCCGGTTGCGGTCGTACACGCCGGTGGTCAAAAAGTCGGTGAGGACGTTGTTGGCATTGCTGGCGCAGATCAGCTTGTTCACCGGCAGGCCCATCTTCTTGGCGTAGTAAGCCGCCAGGATGTTGCCGAAGTTGCCGGTGGGCACCACCACGTTGATGGCGTCTCCCAGCTGGATTTCCCCGGCCTTCACCAGTTCGGCGTAGGTGGACAGATAGTACACCACCTGAGGCAGCAGCCGTCCCCAGTTAATGGAGTTGGCGCTGGAGAAGATCATGTTGTGCTGGGCCAGCTTTTCCACCACAGCCTGGTCGGTGAAGATCTTCTTCACTCCGGTCTGGGCGTCGTCGAAGTTGCCTTCAATGGCGCAGACGGCAACGTTGTTTCCTTCCTGGGTGGTCATCTGACGCTTCTGCATCTGGCTGACCCCGTCCTGGGGATAGAACACCACCATTTTGGTGCCGGGCACGTCTTTGAAGCCCTCCAAAGCCGCTTTGCCGGTGTCCCCGCTGGTGGCCACCAGAATGACGATCTCCTTGCCTGCCGCCGCTTTTTTGGCGGAGGTAGTGAGCAGATAGGGCAAAATCTGTAAGGCCATATCCTTAAAGGCACAGGTGGGACCGTGCCACAGCTCCAGCAGATATTCCCCTTCCTCCACCTTGCTGATCTGGGCGATCTGATCGCTGCCGAATTTTTCGGCGGTGTAGGCGTTTTCGGCGCAGTAGGCGATCTCCTCTGGGGTAAAGTCGGTGAGGAACAGGGAGAGGACGTACTTCGCCCGCTCCACATAGCTCATTTTCGTCATGGATTGGATGGTATCCAGGGTGATGGCGGGAAGGGTTTCGGGCACAAACAGGCCGCCTTCCACCGAAATGCCCCGGCTGATGGCCTGGGTGCTTTCCACCCGGCACTGAGAGTCTCTGGTACTGAGATACTGCATGAATCTGGTTCCCCCTGTAGTTCATTTGGGATTTTGGTAATGTATTCAGTTCATTGTAGCATACTTGCCGGGGGAAATCAAGAGCGGCCTGTTTTAGAACCATAAAAAAAGCCCCGCAGCGCTGGGCTGTAGGGGGCTTTCCATGGTTCACAGTCAAAGCAGGCTTATGCCTCTTCTTCCGCTTCCTTCATTTTCGCGAAGCACTCGCTGCAGTAAACCGGACGGTCTTCCCGAGGCTGGAAGGGCACTCTGGCTTCCTTGCCGCAGGCGGCGCAGGTGGCGGTGTACATCTGGCGGGGCGCACGGGCGCCGTTTTTCCGGGCCTGACGGCATTCCTTGCAGCGCTGGGGCTCGTTTTCAAAGCCCTTTTCTGCGTAAAATTCCTGTTCACCGGCAGTAAATACAAATTCCTTGCCGCATTCTTTGCATACTAATGTTTTGTCCTGAAACATGCTACTAACCTCTCTTGGTAAATTGCCTTGACGGATCTTCCGCCGGGTGGAACGAATGGAAACCCTGCCGGAACCGGCACGGCTGTGACAACTACGGGTTGCACCCTTTTCACCTTGATCTCAAGTGTCCACAAATACCGTTTTCAGTTTCCTCCGTATCCGCACCAGCGCATTGCTCACCGACTTTTCGCCGACGCCAAGCCGCGTTGCAATCTGCCGGTAATCGTCCCCATCCAGGTAGCAATGGAATACCTTGGATTCAAAGGGGGAAAGACTTTGACGAATTTGTTCCAAACAGAGGTGATACTGTTCCTTGTCAATGAGCATTTGGTCCGGCGACGGCGCCTCAGTTTGAGGCTGCTCCTCCGGGCGCATCTGTTCCAAGGAAACAGAACTTGCATTCAATTGTGATTTTTTGGTACTGAGTTTAACCTGATAGTTTCGTAGTGCGTTGTCGATGCAGCGGCCGGCATAGGTGGAAAACTGGATCTTCCGCTGGGGATCAAAATGGCGCACCGCTTGGTACAGGGCCAGGTAGGCTTCCTGAGCGCCGTCCTCCCAATGATTCTTGGGCAGCATCCGGCTAACCTTGGCGTCCACCGCCTTTTGGTAACGGCCGAACAGCCGCCCCAGGGCCTTGGGGTCCTGCTTGGCGCGGAGGGCCAAGCTATCTTCCTTTTCGTTGGATGGTTTCATACCTTGCCTCGCTTCCATCAACAACAAAACTATTATACGGGACAACGGCTGGAAAGTCAATCCTTTTTGCCGTTGCTTTTTTCTTTTTGGATAAACAAACGAAAATTAAGTTTTCTTTTGCGCAGAATGCACAGTTTCTTAATTGAAATTGATGCAAGTTGTACGAACATCTGCTTATTTTTGCTTGCTTATGGCTGATTTTGAGAGCTTGTTTTGCGCCGCCAGCAGCGCCGGTTTCCCCGGGTTTCTCCTTCCAGCAGCCCCAAGGCCCGGTAGACGCCGGTCAAAGCCGGGGCGTCTTTTGTGGAAATGTTCATTGCCTTGGCCAGGGTCTGGGCGGAAAACTCCTCCGGCAGGGCGGCGGGGAGCAGCTGGGCGTAGTCTTTTGGGGTGTCCAGCCAAAGGATTTCCCCGGCGGACAAGGGAATGTTGTCCAGCTTGGTGGCGTGGATCTTTTTCTCTTTTCCCCGGCCGTCCAGCTTCCGAAGCTGCCGCTGGGTGAGGGTGACGGCGGCAATCCGCAGGTGGGGATGGGTCAGCAGCTTCCGCAGCCCGTACAGCTGGGGCAGCACCCCGTTGACCCCGCACCGCCGGCTGCGCTTGCCCTGGCTCACCGTTTCTCCGGTGACCGGGTCCAGCCAAAGGATCTGGGCCTGCACCACCACCGGGTACACCACCGTCACCGGGTATTTTTCCAGAAAGGCTTCCAGCTTGGGCAGCAGGGTGTAGAGGTTCCAGGACTGGATCTCCAAAATCCCTTCTTCGCTCAAGCCGTCCACCACAAAGCTGCCTACCTTTTGTTCGTGGCAGTTTTCCTGGGGGAGAAAATAGTATTTCAGCGCCCGGTGGGTGCTTTTTTCCCCCAGTCCCCCTACGCCGGGGGTGGGGTGTTGGGCCGCCCATTCACAGGCCGCCGCAAACCGCTGCTGGTCCACCGGAAGGATCATGACAACAGGTACTCCTCCAGTTCCTCCACGTCGTCTGCCAGGTACACATGGGGGTACTCGCTGAGCTCTTCATAGCCTCCGAAGCCGTAGGTCACCCCGATGAAGTCCATCTGGTTTTGCTGGGCGCCCACCGCGTCCATGGACCGGTCTCCCACCATCACGCAGTCGGAGCAGCCCAACAGGTCCCTGGCCCGGGCGATGAGCTGGGGCTTGTTCAGAATCCGGCCTTCCAGCTCGGTGCCCACCACCACATCAAACAAATCGGCCACCTGGAAGTAGTTCAAAATCCGCTTGACAAACACCGCCGGTTTGCTGGAAGCAATGGCCAGCAGCATTCCTTCTTCCTTTAAATGTTCCAGGCATTCCCGGATGCCGGGGTAGAGGGCGTTTTCATAGATGCCGGTGTCCCGGTACCGGTCCCGGTACTGCTCCACCGCAAAGGTGGCCTGCTCTTCATCCATGCCGTAAAACTGCTGGAAAGAGTCCATCAGGTTGGGGCCGATGAAGCAGCGCAGACGGCTGCGGTCCTCCACCAAAATGCCGCACTGGGACAGGGCGTATTCCACGCACCGGGTGATGCCTTCGTAGGAATCGGTGAGGGTGCCGTCTAAATCAAAGAGGATGGCTTCGTAACGCATAGGGATGTCCTTTCTTTGAAAATTCTGTTTTGGATGGCTTGGGCCGGTTGGGCCAACGCCTTATAAAAAGAAGAGAAATGTAAAAAACGGCTGCCCGGTTCGGGGCAGCCGAGAAGGTCAAAACATCTTAAATTTTGCCAGCAGCAGCGCCACCAAGGCGGTGGCCACGATGCTCAATACCACCGGCAGCCAGATGCTGGCCGTGCCCGGCAGCCCTTCCACGTTCATGCCGTAAAAGGAATAGATCATAGTGGGGATGGCCATCAGCACGGTGATGGAGGTCAAAAGCTTCATCACGTTGTTTAGGTTGTTGCTGGTCACCGAACCGAAGGCTTCCATGGTGCCGGTCAAAATGTTGGAATAGATGGAGCTCATCTCGATGGCCTGCTTGACTTCGATGATCACGTCCTCCAGCAGCTCTTCGTCCTCCTCATACATCTTAATGACACGGCCCCGGAGGATCTTTTCCAAGGTGATTTCGTTGGCTTTTAGGGAGGTGGAAAAGTACACCAGAGATTTTTGCAGCCCCAACAGCTGGATCAGCTCGCTGTTTTTCATGCTCTTGCTCAGGTTGATCTGCAGGTCCGAGGAGGATTTGTCGATCTGCTTCAGATACCACAGATACTGGGCCGCCGCCCGGAGCAGGATGGAGAGCAAAAACCGGGTTTTCAGCTGGGTGTCGGTGTTTTTCAGATACCCGGAGCTGAGCTCGTTGATCAAGGGGTTTTCCCGGATGCAGACGGTGATCAGCGCCTTGTCGGTGGTGATGATGCCCATAGGCATGGTTTCGTACACCACGGTGGCTTTGTCGTCGTCTTTGGTCTTTAAGGGGATGTCCACAATCACCAAAGTCTGGTCGTCTTCTTTTTCCACCCGGGAGGTTTCCTCTTCGTCCAAGGCGGACTTGACGAAATCCTCTTCCAGGCCCATTTCGTCGGTAAGGTAGTCCAGTTCCCCAGGGGTGGGGTCGATGACGCTGACCCAGCAGCCGCTGGTGAAGTGATCGATGGGCTTGACCCTGCCGTTTTCAGAATAGTAAAAATCAATCATAACCTGCCTCCTTTCCACAGGAAAGGAAAGCCGGCCTTTACCGCAAATGGGCAAAAGCAGCCACAGCCCCATCTTTCCCATGGAGTGATGAAAAATACCTTCGGCCGCAAGGGTCGGGACTCATGGATGCTTCCTCCTTTGGTAACGCAATTAGCAAACCGAAAAATGCCGATTTACGGACTTAGTATAGCACAGCCATTTTTAAATT
>DVGY01000119.1 GCA_018712465.1 Candidatus Egerieicola pullicola
AAGGCTTTGCACAACTCAGTTTTGCCTACACCGGTGGGGCCTAAGAACAGGAAGCTGCCCATGGGACGTTTAGGATCCTTCAAGCCGACCCGGCCACGGCGGATGGCCTTAGCCACAGCGCTGACCGCTTCGTCCTGTCCCACTACCCGCTGATGAAGGATGCCTTCCAGCTTCATCAGACGCTGGCCTTCCTCTTCGGTAAGCTGCTGCACCGGTACTCCGGTCCAGCTAGACACCACTTCTGCAATGTCTTCCGGCGTCACTTGACCGGTGGTGCGGTGGGCCTTTTGCTCCCACTGCTGTTTCTGAGCGTCCAGTTCTTCCTTGATCTTCTTTTCCTCATCCCGGACTTTAGCCGCCCGTTCGAATTCCTGGGCATTAACTGCCGCTTCCTTCTCCTGAGCCAGCTGTTTCAACTGATCTTCCAGTTTTTTCACGTCGGTGGGGGCGGTAAATTCCTTTAACCGCACCTTGGCCGCCGCTTCATCCACCAGGTCGATGGCTTTATCCGGCAGGAACCGGTCGTTGATATACCGACTGGACAACTCCACCGCTGCCTTAATGGCATCGTCGGTGATCTTCACACCGTGGTGGGCTTCATATTTATCCCGCAGACCGAAGAGGATAGCTTCTGCGTCCTCTTTGCTGGGCTCGTTGACCATGACCGGCTGGAACCGCCGTTCCAAAGCGGAGTCCTTTTCAATGTACTTGCGGTACTCCTCCAAGGTGGTGGCGCCGATAATTTGAATTTCGCCCCGGGCCAGCTGCGGTTTCAGGATGTTGGCGGCGTCAATGCTGCCTTCCGCAGCGCCGGCACCAATGATGTTGTGGATCTCATCGATGAACAAAATCACGTTTTTGTCAGCAGCCACTTCGTCCAGCACGCCTTTGATCCGTTCCTCAAAGTCGCCCCGGTACTTCGCACCGGCTACCATACTGGTCAAATCCAGGTTGATGATGTGCTTGTTCTTTAAGGTTTCCGGCACTTCGCCTCCCTGAATCTTCAGAGCCAGACCTTCCGCAATCGCCGTTTTGCCCACGCCGGGTTCCCCGATCAGGCAGGGGTTATTCTTAGTCCGGCGAGACAGGATCTGGATCACCCGTTCAATCTCCTTTTGACGGCCGATGACCGGGTCAATTTCTCCTTTGGCGGCGGCTTCGGTCAAATCCTTGCCGTACTTTTTCAGAGTTTCGCCGCCAGCGCCGCCTTTTCCGGCCTTGCCGGAAGGCTTATTCATGCCGGGATAGGAATTGTCTCCCCCATCCTGGCCCATACCGGTGATTTCTCCCATCATTTCCTCAAAGAGGCTCCGGGGTTCCACCCCCAGCTCCGACAGATAACCGTTGGCGAAACCGTCCGACTGGGAAAGGATGGACAACAGGATGTGTTCGGTGCCCACATAGTTGTGGCCCAGCTGCCGGGCGATCCGCACCGCATCTTCCAGGGTACGCTTTGCCCGAGGGGTGAGATATTCGGCGTTCAGCCGTTGGGGAATGCCCTTTCCCACGGTAGCAATGAGTTTTTCTTCCAGGGCCTGAGCAGTGACCCCTTTCTTATTCAACAGGGCGGCAGCGGTGCCATCATCCTGAGCAGCCAAGCCGTAGAGCAGGTGTTCGGTGCCGATGAAGGAGTGGCCCAATTCCCCCGCTTTCTGAATGCCCAGGTTAATGGCTTCGTTTGCTTTTCTGGTAAATCCGTTAAAGAGATACATCATAATTCCTCCTTTAATTCGGAAAATATCTATTATAACGTCCTAAGGGACGGAATTTTTATACAGCTTTTTCAAAAACTGATAGGGTCGAATCCCCAAACAAGATTCTTTGCGGGGACGTTGTCCCCTGCACCCCTACAAACCTTTAAAAAGGTTTGATCCAAATTTTATCTTTCACTAATTTTCCTGCAAAACCTTCCGCACATATCCGGCCCGAACCCGATCCCGGTCCTCGGGACGGAGCAGCTGCCCTTCGTCCTTGCACACCGATGCAGAGCCGGTGGTGAGCAGCAGCTGGTTTAATGTACTGTAAGGGATGGGGGGAAGCAGCTTCATAGCCACTCCCATCCGCACCCAGCTCAAGGTTTGCTGGCATTCTTCACTGCTGAGCAGTCGGGCGTTTTTCAGCACCCCATAACTCCGCCACAGCTTATCTTCCAATGCGGTCTGGTTTTGAGCCAGGGCTTTCCGGGCCTGTTCCTCACTTTGAATGATCTGAGCAGTGACGTTTTCCAAATTCTCCATAGCGTCCTTTTCGGTAATACCCAGGGTAATCTGGTTGGAAAGCTGATACACCGCTCCTACCACGCCGCTGCCTTCTCCGTAGGTGCCTCGAATGGTCAAGCCCAGTTTACCTACCGTATCCGCCAGCCGGGAAATCATCTTTTGTTGTTGCAGTCCCGGCAGATGGAGCATCACCGAAGCCCGCAGCCCGGTGCCCAGGTTGGTGGGACAGGCGGTGAGGTAGCCTAGCTTCCGGTCAAAGGCAAAGCCCAGCTGACTGTCCAGCACATCGTCCAAGCGGTTGCACAGTTCATAGGCTTCCTTTAACGCCAACCCGCTGTGCAGCACCTGGATGCGCAGATGGTCCTCTTCGTTGACCATAATGCTGATGGATCCGTCCTGACTCAACACCAGCAGCCGGCCGTCGGGATTTTTCGCGAAGTCCGGGCTGATTTCATGCTGCTCTACCAAAGCTTGACGCTCCACCGGGTCCATGTCGTCCAACCGCAAAAAGGAAAGGCTGTTATCTCCCAGATGGATAGTCTCCAGGGCTTGCTGCACCTGGGTGTCCAACTGCTCCCGCTGGTCCCGGCTTAACCGGCTGCCAAAGGGGAGGCTTGCTACATTCCGTGCCAGCCGGATCCGGGTGGAAAGTACCACGTCCTGCTGGGGAGCTGTTTGTTGATACCAAGCGTTCATTCTGCCTTCTCCTTTCCTTGTTGATCCTGATTGTTTTGGGCTTCCAGATCCCGGATTTGATCCCGCAAAGCAGCGGCCTGTTCAAAGTTTTGATCCGCCACCGCCTTGGCCATCCGGGTTTTCAGCTCACTGATTCGTCCTTCCAACTGCACCGCGGTTCGGCTGGTGGAAGGGATCTTGCCCACATGGGCGGAAGCCCCGTGGATTCGCTCAATGGTGCCGGAAAGCTCCGGGGCAAAGGTTTCATAGCATTTGGCACAACCCACCAGTCCTGTCTGCCGGATCTCCTCCAGGGAGGTACCGCAGTTGGGACACCGTTTTTCGGCGTGGGGGGCGTAACTGTTGTGGCTTAGGCCCATAAAGTTGCCCAGTCCGAAGTCATGAAACCAGCCGCTCATCATCTGTTCTTGAGCACACTGGCTGCAAAGGTGCACGGTTTTGGAAGTTCCATTCACCGTTTGGGTAAATACACTGGTGGCTTCCCGCTTGCCACAACGTTCACATTTCATAATACCATCGCCTTTCCCGGTTATCCGTCGTTTTGTGCCACCGCCGCCAGCATGGCCCGGAACAAATTGGCCCGCAGCCTGCCTTTGGTGGTTTCCGGCAGCCCTTTGAAGTTTTGATCCGCCAGCACCGCCATCATCAACCGGCACTGCTGTGTGGAGAGGATTTTATCGTAATGCAGATTTTGGAGAATGCTTCGGCAGCTAGCCAAATCAATGCTTTCTCCTATGGTGTTGATCAGGTGGAACAGGGTTTCGTGCCCACCGTAGTGGAGCTTGATGATCCGGATGTATCCTCCGCCTCCCCGGCGGCTTTCCACTCGGTAGCCCTGTTCTTCGGTGAACCGGCTGGTGATCACATAGTTGATCTGGCTGGGGACACACCCCAGTTGGTTTGCCAGCTCATTTCGCTTGATCTGAATCTGCCCTCCATCCTGTTCCAGCATGTCCAGCAGTTCCTTAGCAATCATATCGGTAATCTTCACTGCGGGGTCCCTCCTTTCTGTTTTAGTCCTTTCCTGACCTTGCGAAGCTATTGTACCTCTTTGATCAAAGAAAGTCAAAGACTAATTTGTATTCATTTTATGA
>DVGY01000120.1 GCA_018712465.1 Candidatus Egerieicola pullicola
TGGAGGAAAGATAGCTCATTTTAAAGGCTCCCGCAGTACATCCAAACCGCACTGCCAATGCCCCCAATGCCGTCAAGGCCGTCCAAAGGATTTGAACCCCATCCGCTGCGCCGGTGAATAAGCAGGCCAACAGCCAGGAAATACTGGCCATCAGCAGAATATTGGCCGCCAGGGAGCACCACTGGAGCACCACGTTCAGGGCAATATACTTTTTACTTTCCGGTACGGCTCCAATCAGCCGCTTGTTAATCATCATAATTTGTCCCGCCTTGCTTCTGTTTGTTTAGAGTAACTTAGTTTTACTTAATTATCGCAGTTTATTATAACATACTAAGTTAGAATTGTAAAACTATCTTCGAGAAATTCGTTTTATTGAGCAAGAAAAACCGCTGAAGCAGTTCTTTTCTTGAAGAAATTTCCCAAGGAAGTGCCATCTTCAGCGGTGTTTCGGGATATAATTTTCATGAAATAGTCCAGGCTTGGCTTTCGGTTTGGAGCTTTACCATCCGGGCGTAGATACCATTTTCAGCCATAAGCTGTTGTGGGGTTCCCTGCTCTGCCACTCTTCCTTCAGACAGAACCACAATCTGATCGGCACCGGCCACAGTACGCATCCGGTGGGCAATCACCAGCACGGTCTTTTGCCGAATTAACCGGGAAAGGGCGGATTGGATCAAAGTTTCATTCTCCACATCCAGGGAGGCAGTAGCTTCATCCAGCAGAATAATGGGGGCGTCCTTTAAAAAAGCCCGGGCAATGGAGATCCGCTGCCGTTCTCCACCGGACAATTCGCAGCCGTTTTCTCCGATGCGGCTATAGAATCCATCCGGCAGTTTTTCAGCAAATTCATCGCAATTGGCCAGCTTTGCTGCCGCCAACACCTCTTCATCGGCGGCGTCCTTTTTTCCGATACGGATGTTTTCCAAAATGGTGTTATCAAAGAGAGTCACATCCTGGAACACAATAGAATAAAGGGAAAGGAGGGCTTCCGGGTCGATCTGGGAAATATCCATGCCTCCAACTGTAATTTTCCCTTGATTCACATCCCAAAACCGGGCCGCCAACCGGGATACTGTAGTTTTGCCTCCTCCGGAAGGGCCGACCAATGCCGTGACCTGGCCCTGCTTGGCGGTGAATGAGACGTCTTCCAGCACCGTTTCCCCAGTGTTGTAGGCAAAGCCCACATGATCAAAGACAATATCGCAGCCCTGGTTGGTGAGGGTCTGACTACCGGTTTGAATGGGATGCTCCAATATTTCGTTCATCCGAGCGATGTTGGTGCGGGTGGAGAGGATGGCGGCCAGGTTCTGCAAGGCGCTTTGGAGGGGATCGTACAGCCGGGACACCACCAGCAAAAACAGAAAGAAGGTGAGAATATCCAGACTGCCTCCGGTGAGCAGCACACCGCCTACCAACGCCACGGTGGCGATGCCTAACTTTAAAATCATCTGAGCGGAAACCACAAACAGCGCCGTACCCAGCTCAGTAAAGATGGAACGCCGTTCCACCGCCTTGATTTTTTGGTCCAGGCCTTCTAAATACCGGGCTTCCGCATTGTTGGCCTTCAGATCCCGCACCGTTTCAATGCACTCCTGAATGCCGTCGGCGCAGGCCATTTTGGCGTCCATGGATTTTTGGTTCAGTTTTCCCTGAAACTTCTGGGAAAGTGCCACCACCAAAAAGGATACCGGGAACACCCACAGGGCCGCCAATGCCATCCGCCAATCATAAACGCAAAGAGCGATGGCGCAAAGTAAGGTAGAGGCGATGGAGCCAAAGAGTTCCGGGATAAAATGAGAAAAGCTTTGCTCCAAGAAGGTGCAGTCTGCCATAATAGTGCTGGTCAAATCTGCCAAATCCTTCTTACCGAAATAGGAAAGAGGAAGCTGCCGCAGCCGTTCCGCCAAGGTGATCCGGCGAACCCCGCTTTCAATATAGGTGGCAAAATAGGTGCAGTTATACTGAAACCAAGTGGTAAGTAAAATCAACCCCACCGCCACCACGCAGCCAATGACGTAAAACCAGATTTTTCCGGCCGGAATGCCGCCGCTGAACAGGTCTCCCACCAGAAAGTACAACAGACCTACCGGAAAGAGAAAGGACAAATTCTGAAACATGCAGGCAATGCAGCCTTTGATTAGGTCCACGGCGCCCTGATGAGACAGGGCAAAGGTTTTTTGCAGTTTTTGGATCATGCCTGTTCCTCCTTACTCACCTTCCACTGAACGGAAGTTTGATAATCCTGCCACATGGAAGCAAACAATCCCTGCTGCGCCACCAGCTTGGGCAGTGTCCCCTGTTCCACAATCCGACCGTCCTTCACCACATAGATGCAATCGGCGTTGGCCACGGTGGACAACCGGTGAGCAATCATAATTACGGTTTTTCCCTGGGCCAGGTTGGCAAAAGCGGCCTGCACCCTGGATTCATTGTCCGGGTCGGCAAAGGCGGTGGCTTCATCCAAAATCAGTACCGGAGTATTCTTCAAAACAGCCCGGGCAATGGCGATCCTCTGCTGTTCCCCGCCGGACAGATAAACGCCCTTGGTTCCGATAACGGTATCCATGCCCTGGGGAAGTTTTTCCAAGAGGTCCAAGCACTGGGCAGAGCGCAATGCCTCATAAACCTCCTCCCGGGTGGCATCCGGTTTGCCCAGCCGGACATTGTCCAGTATCGAGGCTTTCATCAGCCGGCTATTCTGAAACACAAAGGAGACGGTGTTCATCAGCTCTGGTTTGGAAACATCTTTAACGTTGATTCCTCCGATCTTTACCTGTCCCTGCTGAGGATCAAAGAACCGAGAAAGCAATCCGGCCAGAGTGGACTTTCCGCCGCCGGAAGGCCCCACAAAGGCCACCGTCTGCCCGGGCTGGATGGTCAGGGAAACATCCCGGATCACCGGAGTCACCCCATCGTAACTGAAGGTTACATGCTCTAATTCCACTGAACTGTCCTTGGGGTGTTTGGGCAAGGCGGGCTCCGAAAGGGGTTTTAGATTCAGCACACTGTCCATCCGCTCCATGGCATCCGCCACAATCATACCGTTTTCGCTCATAAACATGATCTTGGTCAGGGTCAGGGAAATCACAGGGGTAATGATGATATAGAAGAGCAGGTTCAGCAAAAACTGGCTGGTCACCCCATCCTGGGTGAAGAAAAGGGCGGCAGCAATCAAAAACACAAAGACACTGTTTACTGCGGCGGTATACCACATCATAGGCGCTCGAAGTTCCTTGGTATAGGCGATGACCCAAACCTGATAATTGTCGATGGCGTCCTTAAACTTTTGAAAGGAAAACACCGTCTGACCAAAGGTTTTCACCACTGGGATCCCTCGGACGTACTCCACCGCCTGGTTAGACATAGAGTCCAAGGCATCCTGATATTGCTTCATCTTTTCCGCCATCCGTTTGCCAGTCATGGCCATCATAATGAGAAACCCCAGCACCACCGGAATCAAGCTCAACAGTCCCAACCGCCAGTCAAACACTAAAAGCAGTACCAGCAAACCGCAGGGGGTGGCAATGGCCGCCGCTTTATCGGGAAGCTGGTGAGCCAGATAGGTTTCAGTGGCGGAACTGGACTCGTTGACGATCTTCCGCAGTTTACCGCTGCCAAACTCCTCTACAAACCCCAATGGCAGGGCGGCAATGTGATGCATCATTTTGGTGCGAAGGTTGGTGGCAATGCGAAAAGCAGACAAATGGGAGCACATCAGTCCCCCAACATAAACCAATATGGAAAGCAGGGCGAAGGCCACCGCCATCCAGCCGTACCAAGCCAGATTTTGAGCTTGATCCAAGTGTGGAGATACTCGCAGCACCTCCTGAATGATCCGCCAAATATACCAAAAAGGCACCAGAGCAATCAAAGCACTGATGGCGCTGAGCACCCAGGACGCATAGGTCAACAGCCGGTGCCTCCCGGCGGTTTCCATAAGCCGGGATAAATTGGATGGTTGTTTCAAAAGAAATTCCTCCTTCAAAAGATCTCTTTATGATACAGAAGGGGCCCCTTCCTATATCCAAGTTTGTTTTAACTAACTGCGTGGTACAGTTCTCCTGTTTGAATGTCAGAAAAATAGATTGGCTGTTATTACTTCCGAAATTAGACTAGACTAACTTTCAGAGAAAGAAAAAAGAGACTACGTCCCTTTCTTCAAAATCCCAACAATTCCTTCCAACCGGCGGTATAAAACGCCCGAAGTTTCTGCACATACCCCACCGCTTTTTCCTTGGGCAGATGGTGAACAATTACCTCAAAATAGGAGCGGAACATACCGCTGACCAGCATATGCTCCAGCCAGGGATCAATTTCCTGAACGGTCTGCCCCAATCCTTCCAGCACCTCCACAAAACGGTTGGTGGCGTCCACCTCAATCTCCACCATTTCATCAATCAGGTGGTCAAACCGAGTGCCTTGGCAACAGCAAAGAATCAGTTGAAACTCTTCCGGATAGCGGTACATATAATCCAAGATCCAAAACATACATTCTCCAGAGATTTCTGTCAGCTGTTGCTGCTGTTGAGCCGGGGCAAGGAGCTGGAAATCAGTTTGGGCTTTACGGTAGCAGCTCATCACGGTGTCGTACTGCTCCCCTACCAGACCTTCCATCAGCTGCTCTTTGCTGTGATAGTAACCGTAAAAAGCGCCGGTGGTCACTCCGGCCTCTTGGACGATCTGCCGCAGAGAAGCTTTTTGAAAGCCTTTATCCAGAAATTCTTTCCGAGCGGCTTGATGGATGCGCTCTAATGTGGTCACTTGTGTCTGCTCCATAGCTCCTCCATATAACAGTGTTATATCCACGGCCATAGTATACTCCCCTTATGACCTGCTGTCAAGGGGGAGTATGAAAATTGAATCAATGGCTGCCATTTCTACCCATGTCCCCTACGCGGGGACGACCCAAACTCACTTTTCTGTTTGTACACATGTTAAATGTTTCTACCCACGTCCCCTACGCGGGGACGACCCGGGGAGTTTACTTATGAGCAGGTGGAGCAGCTTCGTTTCTACCCACGTCCCCTACGCGGGGACGACCAACAAATATAACAGAAAATTAGATATAGTTTCTATCAATATTTATCATTGTTAATATAGTGTATTAACACTAAACTTTATTTTATAAAAAATCTGTTAATTTACGTTGCGGCAGCATTGCTTTATACGTTTTCAGGTGTGAGGGACTTAATATTTTTCTGTTTACTGGAAACTCGCACTAAAATTCTCTGCACAATTTTAGCACGAAGCAAAACACAAAACACCAGAAACTTATTCGTCATAGACTTCCACCGCCAAGTCGGGCAGTTTATCACAGGTAATAGAGTAATCTTGAATATCGTGAGGAAAATCGATCATTTTCTCCACATGAAGCAGCCGATGCACCTTAGCGGAAGAATATTGACCACTTTTACAATTATGTTTCCACCAATAGAGCTTCAAAACTTCCATACTGCCATCCGGTCGAGCCGAGGAGGTATCGTTTTCAAACAGAGTACGCAGTGCTTCTTTAAATAGAGTAGCATCAGCCTCTGTAAAATCGGTCTTTTCGGCTAACTGACAGTTGATACTGCCAAAAGTGGTATACACCGCAAATCCCACCCGATGTTTAATTCCCATGGTGTCGCTGGATTTTTTATCGCCTGTAGTGCTGTTGACGCTTTTGGTGATTTGCAGACTCTCAATGGTAATGGGATCCACACTAAAAGCTGGATGAATAGATACAGGGCCTCGAATGCCTACAGATACCCCTTCATCTTTTTTACCTTTGAAAGCAAACACTTGTCCAAAGCTGCGCACATCCAGCCAAGTTTTGCAGGCGGCTTTCGCATACGCTTCACGATTCTTAGCTTTGAGAGCATCAGCCAGCAGCGGACAAGCGTCTGCCCGATCTTTTAAACTGTGATATTCATCATTACGCCGATCATCCGATTGCACAAACACACTAGCTCCCAGGTCCATCAGGCGATTGCGGATCTTCCTCTTAAGACAAACATCCGAAATTTCTCCATAACCCTCATAGGTTTCCCTCGGCCGGTTCCCGTTAAGAGGATCGCCATTAGGATTGGCATGATGCACTGCAATAACAAGTGCAAAGTCGATTTTGTTTTGCAATATTTCCATGGATAACTCCTCCTTTATTGATCTAGATCTGGCATGGCCTCATCTTTTTCATTGGTATCTGCCTTTTTGAAAAACTCAGCTCGCTGGCAAGTATAGCCGAGTAGGTACAGCTCTGTTAAAGGCTGATCATTGAACTGCTCTACCGGAATACGGGCAATCAATTGAAGCATTAGATCGTCGGCATAAGTAGATTTTTTTGCTTTAATGAGACGTTCCAGATAGGGCTTCAGCTGCTTGCGCAGCAAAGCTAAGGTTTTAGCTGGATGTTGAGTGTAAGCCACCTCATATCGTAGAGCATTGGTTGGACGAGAGGTTTTTTCTCCTGCTGTATTGTAGATGGCGTACTGCTCCAACTGATCGGCACAAGCTAGGATACGACCATACAAATAACTGCGGTCGCTGCAGGTCTCGTCAAGGGCCATAGTATACTCCTCCTTTAAGTTTCGATGATAATATCCTTTGATCAAAGCGCAGGCAATACTGCGGTTTTTACTGGCTTCCCAAGGATCCAGGGCAATGCCATTGGAAGCTCGACGGACCACCGCCAGCATAATATCCTTTGGGAAAAAACGTCCTTCGGTGATACAGGGCAGTAAACGCTCAACGGTCTGTTGTTTGAGTTTTTCGTCTACTTTGGCTCCGTAAGCAGCGGCTGCAATATCAGCAGGAGCAGGAGTTCCTACAAACGTGATCGGAACCCATTTCTTTTTGCTATTTTCCTGAATTTTTAATTTCCGGTAGCGCAGTTCCCAATCAAAAGTTTTGTGCCAATCAACGATGTGATTCATCAGGCAGGACCCCTGTAGCTCCCGGTAATACCGGATCGACAACCGGCCGGCGGTGGCAGAATCTAGCACGATTACGCTGACCTGGCTATGCGCCGTCAGAGCATGGCGATACCCCTGCACAGCTTTATTGAATTCAGCGGCAAAGGCTTCTCTAGTTTTAGGCAAGTTTGCAACTGCTTTGCAGGGGGTACCAAGATCGTCATCATCGTCCTCCAAATCACTGAGGCTGCCGACAACAAAGTCCAAGGTATCCCCGACAACAGAAGGGATAGGCTCATTCTCGGTGCCCCAGACCAAAATCGTCTGATCTCCGTTTTGAATGCCCTGCCTTCCTACCAACCACCGCAGAGCGCTGTGAGCTTTCTGGGTGGTGTCGTACCCGATGGAGAGGGCTTCTTGGGCATTGTCAAACCGGCCACGATAAGTAAAATTCGTAGTATCATTGCTGGAGATCAGCTTGGCCCGGTCACTGGCATTGCGAATCTTGGAAGGGTTCAGAAAAGAAACTGGCATTTCTCTGCCTTGTACATAACAGATTCCCATATTCTTTAAGATTGATCGGTAGTATTGGGTATAGTTGTCCCAGACTTCCGGATCGGATGACAGAAGATTTCCATCCACCTGAAAGCGAACAAAAGATTCCAATTGGTCCCCGCTGATCACCGAGTGAAAAATAGGGGGCGTATCTTCCTTAGGTCCGGTCCACTTTTTCAGCAAACAGCCTTTCCCATCGGCCAAAAGAACTTTACAAGAAACTAGATCATGGATGAGACAGCCCTTTTTCAAATAAAGCAAAACAGCTCGTACCGGTTCCAGCCCATAAGACGAATCACACCAGGCCTGCAATTGGACAAGATATTCCGTCCACATAGACTGCTTAGTGCCGCCATAGGCGATATAATCCCCTGCAATGTATTGCAGTTTATCCACCAGCGGGTGAGGAACGGCGCCAGAAGTACGGGCAGAGGATTCTTCAGTGCAAGGAATTACGGTGGTCATTTCTTCGGAGCGGAGTACCCGAGCGGAAAGAAACTCCCCACTTCCTGAGAGATTGACCTCTATGTTGACCTTCTGGGTGGTGTGAGCCACAGGAAGCAGTGTCGGAGCTTCCCATCCAAATCGGATGGACGCAGACGGACGACCCACCTGATCCAGATTTTTCTCATAGGTCTGATAGCATCGATCAATCCACCCCATCCTTGACCACCTCCCGATACAAAGTGTCACACTCCTGCATAGTTTGGCCTAGTACAAACGATTTGGCACGCTGCTTGCGGACAGGGCGAACCACTGGACATTCCTCTGGCCGGAGGAATGAAATCACACCGTCTTCCATAACAGGCTGCCATAGGCGCTCACTCATCTGACCGCTTCCATCTTCATCGGCATAGGTAATGCCATGGACCATTAGGCCAAAGGGCATGGGCGGCGTGCCGTCATAAGCACCGGGTCCTTCGTGGAATTCACAGGGTTCCACGTAACCCTGACACTCCCGGGTGCCTAAGAAGATATCCCGCCGACCGCCTCGTTCTAACATTCTCTTGGCGATAAAATAGTGTTTATGCTCGTTGCGGTCATTTGCCAAGTCTGGCCGGTGCAGGTTCCACTCAAAGTGTGCTTTGATTTGGTATGAAACATTGGCCAGATAAGTGTAAATTGATAAATCGTTAGTACCATTATTGTACCGAATGGGCCGGATTCCTTTGGATTCGGTTTCGATAGGATTCATAATGCGAATAGCATCTGGCACCCAGATAAATGTGGGTTTCCAGTAGACACTTTCCAGAATCCCTTTCACCGCTTGATAGGTGGGGATCGGGTAGCTAAACTTCTCTCCACCCACCCGTGTAATAGGATCACTGAACAGGGCGTAGCGGCCCCAGACGTGCAGTGTGATGGTATTGCTGTGATGCAAGAATGGTTTCCTCCTTCCTAAAATTCCTGCTGATTACACGATGAAAGTCGTTTTACCGATAGGCTCAAAAGAAAGCCCTTTGTGTGCGCTGTCATAATAGCTTTCCTCCAAGATCAAAGCTGCACCATCCAGTACCGGATGCAGAACGTTTTCAAGGCGTCGGCATTGGCTCGAACTGATGGAAACGATATAGGGCTGCAATTCCCGCAGCAAAGATGGATTTCGCTGAGCCGATGACAATTGAAGCAGTTTGCCCTTCCCTTCACCATAAGGCACCAGCACCGGTATGGTTTCATCTGGAATGGCAGCAAAGGCCGTTTCTGCTGTACCGAAAGCTTGACAAAGATCGGTAGAGCGTTCCAGTCGGTGCCCGCTCTCCATAAATGCTTGAATGCCCTGGCGATTGGAACTTAGTAGATCCACCATAGTAGTAGCAATATA
>DVGY01000121.1 GCA_018712465.1 Candidatus Egerieicola pullicola
ACCTGGCTGGGGGCCTGGAACGCCATACCGCCTCACCGGCCCAGTTGTCTGCGCACTTTTTTGGGAAAAATCACCCGAAACCTAGCTTTGAAACGGCTGGAAAAGTCCGCTGCTCAAAAACGGGGCAGCGGGGAAGCTTTATTGGTGTTGGAAGAGCTGGAGCAGTGTTTGGCTGCACCGGAAAAGGTGGAGCAGCAGGTGGAAGATCAAATTCAAGCCCAACGATTGGCGGTGGTGCTGGAGGAATTTCTGCGCAGTCTGCCTGGCCGGGCCAGAATTTTGTTTCTGCGCCGGTATTGGTATTTCTGTTCCATCCAAGAGATCGCAAAACAGGAAGGAATCAGTGAAGGGGCGGTGAAGTCCTCCTTGTTCCGTACTCGGGAAAAATTGAGGGCAAAACTGCAAGAGGAGGGATTACTATGAAGGCAAACCGATTATTGGAGCAGCTCAATGACCTGCCGGAAGACCTGCTGCTGGAAGCCCAGCCAAAAGAAACACGACCCGGTTTCGACTGGAAACGCTGGGGCGCAGTAGCGGCCTGCTGCTGTGTGGTGTTGGGAACCGTGCTGCTGGCGCCATTGTTTTTCTGCCAAAACGGGACGGAATCGTTTCAGCCGGTGGATTACGGTCAGGTGGTGAATTACAGCGATCTGTCCTTTGGGGACACCTATCTGCCGGAGGGACTGGAGATTGACAGTGGAAACAGGGCGGATTCCATCCAGGGAATTGCCGGCAGTGTGGAAGAAGAACTGGTCACCGGACTTCGCCCCATGGCTCTTTTGGAAGTGACAGTGACCGATGTGCGCACCAAAGATTACTATTATGACACATCGGACTTAGGGGTGGATAGAGTGCTTCATCAACATAACCAAACACTGCTCTACGATTTCCAAATTGACCGGGTGTGGTACGGCGGCCCCTTCCAAGCAGGGGAGACCTTGACATTGGAAAATGAAGTCTATCTGCTGGATCCGGAATTTCTCATGGAAATCGGCGGGCGGTATGTGGTGCCGGTGTACTATGACGGTTATCTTTTGGCAGCCGCTCGGAACGATGCTGTGGTATCTGGGGACATTCACCGGGAGAGCCTGTACAACTGCTACAACTTCCACCAGCCCCCCATTCAAATCACAACCGACGGGGATTATGTGATGCCGGATAATTGGGAAATCCTTTCTGCGTATTCCCGGAAAATCCAGATGGATTTGTCGGAACAGCCGGGGTGGTACCACACGTTGTTCTCGGATAAAATGCGATTGGTCACAGCAGAGGATTTCACCCGGCAGATGGGTGTTTTGGTGGATTGGTTTGGCGGTAAACAACCGGAAGAAACCGAGGATACTTCCGCTGTGCTGTACAGCGATTTGTCCTTTGGGGAGACGTACCGCCCGAAAGGATTGGAAACTGGCAGTACCAGTGCGGATATCATGCCTTTTTCCGAGGAAGAACTGTACGCCGGAAAAACGCAGGTGGAGTTTTGGGAGGTCACCGTCACTGGGATGAAGGTCAAGGACTACCGGTACGACGTGGCCAGCGATAAGTTTGAGCCCGGCGGCGTGCTCCATATGCAAAACCAATCTATGGTATACCAGGTGCAGATTGAACAGGTTTGGTATGGGCAGTCCGTTCAGGCGGGGGAAACCGTTTTGCTGGAAGACCTTTCTTACGGCAAAATAGATCTGGGTTATCTGCTCTCAGTGGGCGGACGGTATGTGCTGCCGGTTATCAACCAGGGGGATACCTATCCCGAGTGGCAGGAAGTGGTGTCCGGGGACCTCACATTGAGCAGCTCTTACGGCATCTACTACCCTTATCAGCCTCCCATCCAGCGCACCACCGACGGGAATTATGTCCTCCCTTCCGACTGGTCGACGTTGACCGAAGTGTCCCGCCCGGTGGAGATGGACCTTTCCCAGCAGGGCACGGAATTTTCGCATTACGAAGATAATATGCGCTTGGTCACCGGGGAGGATTTCGCCCGGCAGATGGAAGTCCTGGACCAAAAGATGCAGGCTGCTGGCTAAAAGGGACAAAACAAAAGGACGGTGTCATAGCCGTCCTTTTTCCGTTCTTTATTTGGGGCAGTGTTTTACCTTACCACACTTTGCCTTCGCTGACCTGCTTGAGGATTTGAAGCACTCCGTCTTCCCGCCAGCCAGGACAGCCAAAGTTGGCCGCTTCTTTTACTTCCTGCCGGGCATTTTCCACGGCGTAGCTGTACTTGGCCTGCTTGAGCATGGGGATGTCGTTGATGTTGTCCCCAAACACCATGGTTTCTTCCGGAGAGATCCCCAGCCGTTCCTGCAAAGCGGCCAAAGCGTTTCCTTTGTTGGCTTTCAGGCTGACACAGTCCATCCACTGAATGCCGGCGCTGGCAATCTGAACTTTATCTCCCCATTTGGGGGTAAACCATTGGTTGACGATGGCCTCGGTGTCGGTGGGGTGGTAGATGGAAAGTTTGACAATTTGTTCTCCGGGCGGGCAGGTCAGGGTGGGGTTCAGTTCCACCTGGAAGTGGTAACCGTCCACCAGCCAGCGGTAAAGCTGGGAATCCTTTTGCCGTACATAAGAATGCTTTAAACCGCAGAGCATCACATCACAGCCGGGCAGTTTCAAAGCGTCTTCCACCATTTTCCCCAACATAGTTTCGTCAATGGCAAAGGCCTTCAGCACTTGGGTGTAGCTTCGCAGAGCTCCGCCGCCATCGGTGATATAGTACATAGACTGTGCTTCTTCCGGGAACAGTTCTGCGATGCTGTGAAACTGCCGTCCACTGGCTCCTGCAAAAAAAATCCCCTGTTTCAGCAGCGACTGGATCACCGGATGGTATTCCGGGCTGATGCAATGGCCCCCGTCCTCCAAAAGGGTGCCGTCCATGTCCGATGCAATTAAACGAATCATAATGAAATCCCCTTTACAAGTCCGTCTTTTTGACTTCCCTCATTTGGTGTTATTGTACCACAGGGGTGGGGGAAAAGCAATGCAAAAGGAGGTAAACTATCGGGTATATCCCATCCGTTCCAGCTCTTGGCGAAGCTGGCCCAGCGCCTTTTTTTCCAGCCGGGAGACATAGCTGCGGCTGATGCCCATTTGTTTGGCCACCTCCCGTTGAGGCAGGGGATCGCTTCCGTCCAACCCGTACCGCTTTTCCAACACAAAGGCCTCTCGGGGTTCCAGGCATCGGTCAGCCACCTGCCGGAGTTGGGAAGCGCTGAGCTTTTGCTGGATGGCGTCAAATACCTCCTCTTCTTCTCCTGCCATTACGTCGAAGAGGGTCAGGGGATTGCCGTCTTTGTCGCAGTCAATGGGTTCTTGAATGGAGACGTCCTCCGAGCTTTTGCGCTGGGCGCGAAAGAACATTAAAATTTCGTTTTCAATGCACCGGCTGGCGTAGGTAGCAAAGCGGATATTTTTATCGGTGGAAAAGGTGTCCACTGCTTTAATCAAACCAATGGAACCAATGCTGATTAAATCGTCCGGCTCTGCCTTGGAGGCATAGTATTTTTTCACAATGTGGGCTACTAGCCGCAGATTATGCTCGATCAGCTTGACTCGGGCCGCTTGATCTCCCTGCGCCAGCCGCCGGAAATATTCCTGCTGCTTGGCGGGGGAAAGAGGTTTGGGGAAGGCCGAGGCAGATTCGGCGTGGAGAGCTAGAAAAATCAGGTGTTCCAGCAGAAAATTAAGCATGGAAGAAAACATTTTAATCATCTCCTTTGCCCCACCCTATGCGGAAAAAGGAAAAAACAGAAGTTAGGCAAAGAAAATCGGCGTACTCCCAACAGTCGTGGGGCTTGTACGCCGATGACACCTTGATTTGAATGAAGTTACTCTCTTTTTCCTCCGGCGTTTTTGATACGGTGGATCCGTCGCTGGGTCAAAATGGAAAGAAAGCGCACCCGTTTGTCCAGAAAATCTCCCACGATTCCCACCGCCTTGCCGGTGGTGAAAGCCGCAATTACCGTGCCGATGCCCAGGCCGTCTAAATGCCCTAAGCAGAGGAAGGTGAGCCCTGCGGTGACTGCCAGACAGATCACATCAAAGGAGATTTTGATTTTGGGATAGGAGATGCCAGTGATGTCTGAGAGTTCCCGTGGGAATAGATCGGTTGGGATGATGGGAAGATCACAGCGGTTGGACAGGGCGATACCAATGGCAATGAGAAGATAGCTTACAATAAAGTAAAGGATCTGCCAACCCAGGCCTTTGGGCAGCAGGGGGATCCACAGTTCGTGCAGATCCATCAGTTCTCCGAAGATGAATCCCACCACGAAGCTAAATAAGTATTCCACTACAAACCGTTTCCGTAAAATCATCAAACTCAGCACCAACAGCCCTTGGAATAGATAGGTCCAGGTTCCAAGGGATAGTTGGGGAAGCACATCGGAAAAGGCGTAAGGCACGCTGGAAATGGCTGAAATTCCTGCGCCGGAGTACAGCATCAGCACCACAGCAAAGCTGTTAATCACCACGGCAACCAGCAATGCGATTTCACCCCGCCAAACCGGACGGTGGCTGTGCAGTGGTTTTGATTTCATATTGCTCTCTTCTTTCTCCATCAATCTCATAAAGCCAGTGTAGCCGCAACCGATCTAATTTGCAAATCAATGACAATCCGGCTTTCTTGACTTTGAAAAATCCTACTATTTTTCATATAAAACAGATTGTAATTTTATTCAAAATGCGGTATACTGAAGCTGAAGAAAATCCCGGATGTATTCCGGAAAACCGCCTCAGGAGGTGTTAGTATGAATCGAATCATTACCATTGGACGGCAGTTTGGCAGCGGCGGACGGGAACTGGGCCGCCGGGTCGCTCAGGCATTGAATATCGCCTATTACGACCGGGAAGTCATTACCGAAATCGTCAAGCGCACCCAGCTTTCCGAAGCCTACGTCCAGCAGGTGGTGGAGCATCGCCCCAATCCCCTGTATCCCATCACCATCGGCCAAAGTTTTCCCCTTTTGCTGGATCCTACCTGGGAGATGAACCGCTCTATCTATCGGGAGCAAACCAATGTGATCGTCGAGATGGCTCAAAAGTCCGACTGCGTCATTGTAGGGCGCTGCGCCGATGATATATTAAAGGATTACCATCCGCTGCGTTTGTTTGTGTATGCCCAGATGGAACACCGCCTCCGCCGCACCCGCAAGCACGCCTCTCCGGAGGAACAGCTCAGTGACAAACAGATCCAAAGGAAGATTTTGGACATGGATAAAAACCGGGCCCAGTACTACCGCCTTTACACCGGAAAAGAATGGGGTGATAAGGAGAATTACGATCTCTGCTTGAACACCACCGGGATAGAAATGGTAACTCTGGCAGATTGGGTGGCACAGCTGGCAAAGAATTGGTAATGGTATTTGGACGCACTGTCATTTCGGCGGTGCGTCTTTTTCTAGGAAGAAAACCGCTGGCTAAGCGGGTAGCTTAAAAGAAGTCTGCCGGCAATCATCAAGAAAGAAGAACTTCTTCTGTTGTATCATCAACCTGCGGTTCGGCAACAGTGGATGGTGACCTTGGTGGAATCCATTTATCATTCCCCCACCTCCCGGCGGGGGTTCTTTTTTTCCTGTTTCTTACATTTCTTCCGGCAAACAAACCAAATTCCGGCCTGAAAAGTTTTCCCGGCTATTCAATCTGCCAAAGTTTTCCCTGGGGCTTGACTTTTTCCGTTTTCTGGTGTTTAATTAGTATCGGTTGACTGCGCCAAAAGCAGATCGGCCAAAGCAAAAACCTATCATCCGGTTATTCTTTGAGTAAGGAGGTGCGATATGCCTACTTTTAATCAGCTCGTCCGTAAGGGCAGAGAAGTTTCCGCTAAGAAGAGCGGCGCTCCGGCTCTGAACGTGGGGTACAACTCCATGAAGAAGCAGCCCACCAAGGTGTGCTCTCCTCAAAAGCGAGGTGTCTGCACTGCTGTGCGTACCATGACCCCGAAAAAACCGAACTCTGCACTCCGTAAAGTGGCTCGTGTGCGTTTGACCAACGGCACCGAAGTGACCGCTTACATTCCGGGCGAAGGACACAACCTGCAGGAGCACAGCGTGGTGCTGATCCGTGGCGGCCGTATTAAGGACCTGCCTGGCTGCCGGTACCACATCATCCGCGGCACTCTGGATACCCAGGGCGTGGCAAAGCGGATGCAGGGCCGCTCCAAGTACGGACAGAAGCGTCCGAAGGCTGGAAAAGGAAAGTAAGCGTCACACTCCATACGCCGGTTAGAGTAATAAAGATTACCTAACTTGGCAAAACGGGAGTTGCTTGCTTTCGAGTACCGATGAATTCATTCTTATGAAGGAGGGAAGCGAAATGCCAAGAAGAGGTAAAATTGCCAAGCGCGAGGTGCTGCAGGATCCGGTGTACGGTTCCGAACTGGTCACCCGGCTGGTAAACAATGTGATGCTGGACGGTAAGAAGGGCGTAGCTCAGAAGATCGTTTACGGTGCATTTGAAATCGTAGAACAGAAGAGCGGTAAGGCTGCTCTGGAAGCTTTTGACGAAGCTCTGAACAACATCATGCCCACTCTGGAAGTAAAGGCTCGCCGTGTCGGCGGCGCCACCTACCAGGTGCCCATGGAAGTCCGGCCTGCCCGCCGTCAGACCCTGGGTCTGCGCTGGCTCACCACCTATGCAAGAGCTCGTGGCGAAAAGACCATGAAAGAACGTCTGGCCGGAGAAATCCTGGACGCCATGAACGGCAACGGCGGTGCCTGCAAGAAGCGGGAAGACACCCACAAGATGGCCGAAGCCAACAAGGCCTTCGCCCACTACAGATTCTAATCTGAAAAGAGAAGAAATCTGCATTGTTTTATTTAACCCTTTGGTGTTAAATAGTTGACGCAATCGTGTTAAAAGGAGATCACAAGTTATGATGCCAAGAGATGTATCTCTGGACCTGACCCGTAACATCGGTATCATGGCTCACATCGACGCCGGTAAAACCACCACCACCGAACGTATCTTGTTCTACACCGGTATCAACCGGAAGATCGGTGAGGTGCACGACGGTGCGGCTACCATGGACTGGATGGTGCAGGAGCAGGAGAGAGGGATCACCATCACCTCTGCCGCTACCACCACCCACTGGAAGGGTCACCGGATCAATATTATTGATACCCCCGGCCACGTGGACTTTACCGTGGAAGTACAGCGCTCTCTGCGGGTGCTGGACGGCTCTGTGACGGTGTTCTGCGCCAAGGGCGGTGTGGAGCCTCAATCCGAAACCGTTTGGCGTCAGGCCAATGAATATCATGTTCCCCGTATGGCCTATGTCAACAAAATGGACATTATGGGCGCTAACTTCTACAATGTGGTGGACATGATGCTGGACCGCTTGAAGTGTAATGCGGTTCCCATCCAGCTCCCCATCGGGGCCGAAAGTGACTTTAAGGGCATTATCGACCTGGTGGAAATGGACGCTGTGATCTACAAAGACGACCTGGGCAAAGACATGGAAGTCGTGGAAATCCCCGACGACATGAAGGAAAAAGCTCAGGAATATCGGGATAAGCTGCTGGAAGCCTGCGCTGAGCAGGACGAAGAGTTTATGATGAAGTATCTGGAAGGCGAAGAGATTTCTGTTGCAGAAATCAAGGCTGCTCTGCGTAAGGGCACCATCGCCAACGAGATCGTTCCGGTAACCTGCGGTACCTCTTATAAGAATAAGGGTGTGCAGAAGCTGTTGGACGCCATCATTGACTATATGCCTTCTCCGCTGGATGTGCCCCCCATCAAGGGCATCAATCCGGACACCGATGAAGAAGAAGTCCGGCACTCTTCCGACGACGAGCCCTTTGCGGCTCTGGCGTTTAAAATCGCCACCGACCCCTATGTGGGTAAACTCTGCTTCTTCCGTGTGTACTCCGGTATCATCACCACCGGTACCACCGTTTACAACGCCAACAAAGACGACAACGAACGGATTGGCCGTATCCTGCAGATGCACGCCAACCACCGGAAGGACATCGACTGCTGCTACGCCGGTGATATTGCCGCTGCGGTTGGTTTGAAGAACACCACCACCGGTAATACCCTCTGCGATCCCAAGCACCCCATCATTCTGGAAAGCATGAACTTCCCGGAACCGGTTATCGACTTGGCCATCGAGCCCAAGACCAAGGCCGGTCAGGAAAAGCTGGGTATTGCTTTGGCAAAGCTGGCAGAAGAAGACCCCACCTTCAAGACCTGGACCGACGAAGAAACCGGCCAGACCATCATCGCCGGCATGGGCGAGCTGCATCTGGATATTATCGTGGACCGTCTGCTCCGTGAATTTAAGGTGGAAGCAAACGTGGGCGCTCCCCAGGTTGCTTATAAAGAAACCATCACCGCTCCTGCGGATGTGGATATGAAATACGCCCGTCAGTCCGGTGGTAAAGGTCAGTACGGTCATGTTAAGATCCGCGTGACCCCCAACGAATCCGGCAAGGGTTATGAATTTGTCAACTCCATCGTCGGCGGCGCCATCCCGAAAGAATATATTCCTGCGGTTGACGCCGGTATCCAGGGTGCTATGCAGGCCGGTGTGCTGGCTGGCTATCCTGTGGTCGACGTAAAGGTAGAACTGTACGACGGTTCTTACCATGAAGTGGACTCTTCTGAAATGGCATTTAAGATCGCCGGTTCTATGGCGTTCAAGGAAGCCATGCGCAAGGGCAAACCCGTCATCCTGGAACCCATTATGAAGGTAACGGTCAACGTTCCCGAAGAATATATGGGCGACGTTATCGGCGACATCAACTCTCGCCGTGGCCAGATCCAGGGTATGGAAGCCCGCAATGGTGCGCAGCAGATCAACGCCTTTGTGCCCCTGTCCGACATGTTCGGTTACTCCAACGACCTGCGTTCTAAGACCCAGGGCCGTGGTCAGTATGTGATGGAGCCCAGCCACTATGTGGAAGTGCCCAAGAGCATCGCCGAAAAGATCATGAGCGGACGCAAGCAGAACGGTTAAGCAAATTCGCAAAACCCAATGCTTTGTTTTCAAAAAAAGACTTGTATTTTGGTGGGATTGTGGTATAATGTTACCAAACGTATGCCCTGTCCCGCTGTACAGGTCGGTTTTGAGAACCATTTCAGTTTGAATTAGGAGGAAAACACCAATGGCTAAGCAAAAATTCGAAAGAACCA
>DVGY01000122.1 GCA_018712465.1 Candidatus Egerieicola pullicola
GTCGCACTGATGCTGTCCCACAGACAGGCAGACGGCGTCAAAGTTCATGTTCTGGATCACCAGTTCCTTGTCCAAACGGTCTGCCAGCAGCTTGGCCAGCTCCATGTCCACACCGTAGTACTCGTTGCCGGTGCTCAGGGTGTATTCAAAGGGCTCAAAGGCAGCGTTGGTGGCGACCACCAACTGATCCTTGGAGGTGTCCAGCTCTGCGGAAACCACCGCTTCCGGAGTGCCCCCTTCAAAGTACTTGTTCAGGATCTCTTCCAGGGTGCCGTCGCTCTTGATGTCGGCGATAAACTGGTTGACCTGTTCCAGCAGTTCCGGCTGATCCTTGTCCACACCGAAGGCGTACTGTTCGTCGGTCAGCGGGATGTTAATCATCTTCACTGCCTGAGTATCGCCGCCGTTGGAACCGCCATTGCCGCATCCGGCAAACAAGGTGACGGACAAAGCAGCCGCGGCCAGAATTGCCACGATTTTTTTCAACTTTCTCATTTTCTTATCCTCCCGATGGATTTTATGCTTTTCATTCTAGCACCTTTTTTTCCAGAATACAAGTCTAACCCAGAAAATCCGGGTCTCTCCTCCCGATTTTTTCTATTTTGACGGGGAAAAGCCCGTTTTTTACAAAGAAACTCAACACTTTTTCTAACAAAATCGTTTCTTTCCCTTCACTTGCCCTTAACAAAGCCCGGGTTTCCTGCATATATGCAAATGGTAATGAATATTTCATCCCAGACTTGACGAACGTCCCGGCAAGGGCTATACTGTAGGTTAATGGCTTATGTCAGAATCCAGCAAAGGCAGGAGATCCCCATGGCACGACCCAGAAAATGCAGGCGGGTCTGCACCATGCCGGCCCACAACCGGTTCGGCCCGTTATCGGAAAGCAGCGCGGCGCCCCCCATCGTTCTCAGCGTGGATGAGTACGAAACCATCCGGCTGATGGACCTGGAGGGGTACACCCAGCAGCAGTGCGCCCGGCAGATGGGAATTGCCCGAACCACCGTCCAGGGAATCTACGACCTGGCCCGGAACAAAATCGCCCGGGCCTTGGTGGGGGGAACCCAGCTTTTGATCCAGGGAGGCGAGTACCGGCTCTGCCAGGGGAAACAGGACTTCCCCTGCTGCTGCCACTGCACCCGCCAGCCCCGCCGGGATTCGGCCCGGCCCAAATCCGATGAAAAGGAGACCCAGCAACATGAGTGAAACCTGTTCTCACCAGTGCGGAAGCTGTTCCGCCGACTGCGCCCAGCGCACCGCCCCGGAGGATCTTCGGGAAAAACCCAACGCCATGAGCAAAATCAAAAAGGTCATCGCTGTTGTCAGCGGCAAAGGGGGCGTGGGCAAAAGTATGGTCACCAGCCTGTTGGCCTGTAAGATGCAGCAGGAGGGCTACCACGCCGGCATTCTGGACGCCGACATCACCGGCCCCAGCATTCCCCAGGCCTTCGGCGTCCACCAACAGGCCCAAGGCACCCAGTACGGCATTCTGCCGGTGCTGAGCAAAACCGGCATTGATATTATGAGCATCAACCTGCTTTTGGAGCACGACACCGACCCGGTGGTTTGGCGGGGCCCCATCATTGCAGGCACCGTCAAGCAGTTCTGGACCGACGTGATCTGGAACGACGTGGACTACCTCTTTGTGGATATGCCTCCCGGAACGGGGGATGTGCCGCTGACGGTGTTCCAAAGCCTGCCGGTGGACGGCATTATCATCGTGTCCTCTCCCCAGGAACTGGTGGGGATGATTGTGGAAAAGGCAGTGAACATGGCCCAGATGATGAAGGTTCCGGTGCTGGCGCTGGTGGAAAATATGTCCTACTTCACCTGTCCTGACTGCGGCAGCCGCCACGCCATCTTCGGGGACAGCCACGCGGAAGAAATCGTGGCCAAGCACCAGATCCCCCTGCTGGCCCGCCTGCCCATCGACCCGTCGGTGGCCGCCGCTGCCGACCAAGGCAAGATCGAGGAGGTCAAGCGGCCGGAGCTGGATCAGATCGCCCGGATGCTGGAACAGATGCTGGCCTTTTCCCCCAAGGAAGAGAAACCGGCCAAGCAGCAAAAGGAGCCGGAAACCCTGACCATGGCGGTGAGCTATGACCAGCAGGACGGCACCATCTTCCAGCACTTCGGCAAAACCCCGGCCTTCCTGCTCTACACCCTGGAAAACGGCCATGTGAAGGAAAAGCAGCTTCTGGACTGCGGAGAAAGCGGCCACAGCGCCTTGGTGGGCCTTTTGGCAGAGCAGAAGGTGGCCGCGGTGATCTGCGGCGGCATTGGTGGGGGCGCCAAAGATGCCCTGGCCCAGGCGGGAATCACCGTGTTCGGCGGCGTCACCGGCAGCGCCGACCAGGCCGTGGAGGACTTTTTGCGGGGACGGCTGGCCTTTGACCCCGACGTCCACTGCGACCACCACGACCATGCCCATGGAGAAGGCCACAGCTGCGGGGAACATCACTGAGAAATCACGAAAAAAAACAGGCGGAGTGGATCTTCACTCCGCTTGCTTTGTTATTCTGAGGTAATGGGAAGTTCCGGGGGGTCGTAGGACTGGATGATCTCCAAAATAGGAGCCAGCTTGGA
>DVGY01000123.1 GCA_018712465.1 Candidatus Egerieicola pullicola
TAACCGCTTGACCAACGGGCCTTATATGGTAGCGGTAAGTGGACTTGAACCACTGACACCGCGGGTATGAACCGCGTGCTCTAGCCAGCTGAGCTATACCGCCATTTGCTTCAGCACTGTATTTTTTCCTGCCGGTTGAATACAGCTTTTATATTATACTTCCCCTACCCCGGATTGTCAAGGATTTTTGAAAATTAGTCAGTATTTTCTAGAAAATAATTATATATCAAAAAATAAGTCATAAACAGAGACGGTTTTCATGGAAAAGGATTTGTGTTATACTAAAAGAATCGAATTTGGAAGGGGAAACGGAAGTTGAAACAGGAAAAAGGAAGAAATTGGGATGCGCTGTTTCGCCGTACCGGTGTGGTGGTGGCGGCGGCTATTGTCTGCACCCTCCTTTGGGGCAGTGCATTTCCCGGCGTTAAAGCAGGGTATACTCTCTTTGCCATTGGGGAAGGGGACATCCCTTCCAAATTAGTATTTGCAGGAGTACGTTTTTTTGCTGCCGGATTGCTGGTGCTGGCTTTTGGCTGGATCTCCCAACGGCGGTTCCCCCGGCCTAAGGGAAAGGCGGCGTGGGGCTGGACCGGACTGTTGGGGTTGGTGCAGACCGCTCTGCAATACCTTTTCTTTTATATCGGCTTAGCCAACACCACCGGGGTGAAGTCCAGCATTTTAAATGCCACCGGCAGCTTTTTCGGGGTGATCCTGGCCCACTTTTTCTGCAAGGGGGATCGCCTCACGAAACAGAAGGTGTTGGGCTGTTTGTTGGGCTTTTCCGGCTGTGTGCTGGTGAGCCTCTCCTCTGGCGAAGGACTGGCAGGATTTTCTTTCTTGGGGGAAGGGTTTATTATCTGCGCTGCCCTGTCCTTTGGAGTGGGATTCGTCATCAGCAAGCGAGCTACCGCTCAATCTGACGCCGCTACCGTCACAGGTTGGCAGCTTTCCATTGGGGGCGCTGTGCTGCTGATTGCCGGATGGATCTTCGGAGGCAGCTTTACCGTGACCGGTTGGCAGGCGATTTTGCTGCTGGCTTATCTGGCAGCGCTCAGCGCCGTGGCCTTTGCCCTTTGGAGCCAGTTGTTAAAGTGCAATCCTGTCAGCCGGATTTCGGTGTATAATTTTCTGGTGCCGGTGTTCGGCACCGCGCTGAGCATCCTTTGCCTGGGAGAAGGGATTCCGGACTGGCGGACGCCGGCGGCACTGGCGTTGGTTTGCCTGGGCATTTGGGTAGTGAACCGAAAGTCCGCTGCAAATCAGCCGTCTTGATATTTTTCTCTCTTGTCTTGTGATTTATTCGTTCTTTTGTTATACTAGGGGCAGAGAACCCTGTCCCAACGTGAAGGAGGAATGGTTATGTTTTGTACCAAATGCGGCTTTCAACTGCCGGATGGAGCCAAATTCTGTTCTCGCTGCGGCGCTCCGGTGGCCCAGCCTCAACCGGCAGCTGCGCCCCAACCGGCCCCGCAGCCCGCTGCACAGACACCACCTGCTTACGCGTCTGCTCCTGCTGCGGCGCCCCAGCCGCAAACGCCGCCTCCGCCAGTGTCTCCTGCTTTTCAGCAGTATTTGGATCAGATCGCCCAAAAGCTTTGCCAGCAGCCCACCTATGTGCCGGAATTAAACTGCTACCAGTTTTACACCGAACGGTTTTCCGCTGCTTTGGCCAAGATGAAGCAGTTTTATTTCCTCACTGAAAATAACACCATGGATTTCCAGGCGGCCAAAGCCTATTCTGCTGCCTGTATGACCCGGGCCTTGAATATCTACCAAGGGCTGCCTCGAGGATTCCAAACCGGGGTGGTGGCGTACAATGTAATCTGCCAAACCCAGGCCAATCCGGCCACCTGTCAATTTGTGCAGCAGTTGCCGGACAAGCACATGGCCGCCTTTGAAATGCCGGTGGTGGTGGAACTTTCCACCAAGAACCTGTATTATTGCACTAAAAAGCCCTTTTGGGGATTTGCTATGTGGGGCGGCATCCGGAAAACTGCCGAAGCTGTTTTGCGGTAATACATGTGGAAAACAAAGCAATTTGCGCACTGTGGTTTTCTGCAGTGCGCTTTTTTGTAGCTAGCATATAATACGATTTGTATATTATAAAAGAAAAATACAATTCGTATTTAACGTTTTGCCGAAATTTAGCATTTTTTCAGGAAATTGCCCAAACGGGGTTGTTTTTTGCCCACGTTGTCGATATAATGAGTACAGATTGATGTAACCGTTTTGTCATATTTCGGAAAGGAGGAGGCCCCATGAATTCACCGAAATCGGATGGATTTCAGCTGGCAGCGTTTTTTGCCTGGCTGGGGGAACTGGTGCTGTACCTGTGCAAAGGAATGCGGGTGGGGCTGCGGTGGATTTATCACAACACCTTGCGCCACTATAAGCGGCGGATTGTGGTGCTGAGTAAGCGAGCCTATCGCCGGGGAAAGCGGGCGTTGCTGCGTTTTTGGCAGCGGTTTACTGAGCCCTTCCACAAAACCGCCGACGGCTGGCGGGTGGTGCGGCAAAAGATGGCCTCCACCAAGGGCCTGCCCTTCCGGCAGCGGATGAGCTTTCTTTCCGATGCGATGCAGGATGGATTCCATACCAACGCCGGGCTGGTGCGTTCCGTGGTAAATATTCTTCTTCCGGTGGCCGCAGCGGTGATTTTAGCCGTTGTGCTGTTGGTGGTGTGTCAGACCAACTCCGGTGTGAATGTGATTTACAACGGCCAGGTGATTGGAGTGGTCAGCACCGAAGCCCAGGCCAATCAGGCCATTCGGATGGTACAGTCCCGGATGGTGCTCAATGACGGGGATGATCCCTTTACCTTTGAGCCTACATATTCCATTGATTACGTGGACAGCACTGCCATTATGGATGAATATCAGCTGGCAGACCAGATCATCCGTCTTTCCGGTGATGCGATTGCGGAAGGGGAAGGGCTTTATGTGGACGGCCGTTTTTTCGGAGCAACCCAGGATTTAGGTACTATCCAGCCGGTGCTGGATCAGCTGCTGGACAGCCAGCGTACCGGGGCGGAAGACGAAGAGGTGGCCTTTGCTCAGTCGGTAGAGGTGGTTACCGGTTTGTATCCCACGGCGAATTTGCAGTCTGGGGAAGATCTGGCGGCAGCCATTGCCGGCACTACGCAGGAAGACACCTACTACACCATTCAGGATGGGGATACCCCGTCCGGTGTGGCGGATGCGCTGGGCATCAGCTACGATCAGCTGTTGGCGTTAAATCCCGGCTGCGATCAGCCTCAAAACTTTATCTCCGGCCAGCAGCTTTTGGTGACCAAAGCGGTGCCGGTGCTTTCGGTGCAGGTGACCCGCACCATTTCCTATCAGCAGGAAATTCCCTACGAAACCGAAACCACCAACTCTTCCCTCTACCTCCAGGGCACCAATAAGGTAACCCGGGAAGGGCAGAACGGCTTGGCGGATGTTACCGCTCGGGCTACCTACATCAACGGGGTGGAAGTAAGTCGCACCGTTATTTCCAGCACCACGGTGCAGGAGCCGGTGAACGAACAGGTTACGGTGGGCACCGGTACGGTGGATGTATCCAGCGGTGGCAGCGGCAGCTTTATCTGGCCCATGAGCGGCTATGTGTCCTCGGAATATGGGGACAGCGACGGGCGTTCTTCCAACCACAGGGGTATGGACATTGCCCGGTATGGGGGAGCCACCGGAGCCCCCATCTATGCTTCTGCCGGAGGCAGGGTGATTTACGCCACCTACAACAGCGGCGGCTATGGCCGGTTGGTAAAAATCGACCACGGCAACGGCGTCCAAACCTGGTATGCCCACTGCAACACTTTGCTGGTCAGCGTAGGGGATGTGGTGGCGCAAGGTCAGCAGATTGCCACGGCGGGCAGTACCGGCAATGTCACCGGTCCCCACCTCCACTTTGAAGTGGTGGTCAACGGGGTGAAGGTGAACCCACGGCGGTATCTCCCTTAATTGATGCAAAGATCCAGGCGGTTCCTTTGGGGACTGCCTGATTTTTTTGGAAGGAGAAAAAAGAATGAATTTTTTACTGGTAGCATTGGGCGGGGGCTTGGGCTGTGCAGGACGGTATTCTTTGAGCCTGCTTCCGGCAGTGGGGAGTTTTCCCCTTTGGACTTTGATTACCAATTTGCTGGGGGCGGTAGTCATCGGATTTATAGCGGGCATTTCCGGCAGTTTAGGGGAACGGTGGACCTTGTTTTGGAAAACCGGTTTCTGCGGGGGATTCACTACCTTTTCCACCTTTTCCCTGGAAGCGTATCAGTTGTTTCAAGGGGGAAAGTACGTGTTGGCTGCGGTGTACCTGCTGCTCAGTGTGGGGCTTTGCCTGCTGGGCGTCTGGGCAGGACAGCTTTTGGCGGCTCAAACCGCCCAATAAGTTTTTCACCTTTTGGGAACCCGGTTTGATTTCTGCGCATACTGTAAACCAGGAGGGATGCATATGTGCGGGATTGCGGGTTTTACCGGTTTGACCAAAGGGCCGGTAAAGCGGGACGCTGTGCTGTTTCGGATGTCGGAGCAGCTGAAAAACCGAGGGCCGGACGAAGAAGGGGTTTATCTGTCCGATTCCATGTGTTTAATCCACCGGCGGCTGGTGGTAATCGACCCGGCGGGGGGCAAACAGCCCATGACCCGGTGCTGCCGAAAGGGCAGTTTTACCTTGGTGTACAACGGAGAGCTTTATAACACCGATGAACTGCGCCGGGAATTGGAGGAGAAAGGGTATTCCTTTTTTGGCCACTCCGATACGGAAGTGCTGCTGAACGGATATTTGGAGTGGGGAGAACAGGTTACCGAAAAACTCAACGGCATTTTTGCCTTTGCGATCTGCCATCAGGAAACCGGATCCTTGTTTCTGGCTCGAGACCGAGGCGGGGTCAAGCCCTTGTTTTACGCCAAAACCAGAGACGGGTTTGCCTTTGCTTCGGAATTAAAGGCTCTGCTCTGTCATCCGGATTTGGCTCCGGTGCTGGATCAGGAGGGTGCCAGGCAGTTGTTTTTGCTGGGCCCGGCCCGGAAACCGGGCAGCGGGGTGTTTCGTGGGATTCATGAGCTGCGGCCGGGCGAGTGCTTAACCTGGGACGGAGAGATCCACACCCGGTTTTATTGGAAACTCACCCCTCATCCTCACACCGAAGGGATGGAGCGGACCATGGAGCATCTGCGGCTTCTCCTTACCGATGCCATCCGGCGGCAGTTGGTGAGCGATGTGCCTCTGTGCACCCTGCTCAGCGGGGGATTGGACTCCTCTATTATCAGTGCAGTGGCAGCGGCGGAATACCGGCGGCAGGGCAAGGTGCTCACCACCTACAGTGTGGATTACCGGGATAACGACCGCTATTTTACCGCAGATCACTTCCAGCCCGGCAGCGACGACCAATATATCGACATTATGCGGGAATTCATTGGCTCTCATCACAAAAAGGTGGTGCTGGGCAATACCCAGTTGGCCTATGCCTTAATTCCGGCAGTGGCGGCTCGAGATCTGCCGGGAATGGCAGACATTGATTCTTCCATGCTGTTGTTCTGCCGGGAAATCAAAAAGGACTTTACGGTAGCTATCAGTGGGGAATGTGCCGACGAACTGTTTGGCGGGTATCCTTGGTACTTTGACAAAGTAGCTTTGGAAAGTCACTGCTTCCCCTGGAGTCCCAACATTGATGTCCGCCGTCAGATTGCCCGGCCGGATCTCACCAAAGACGGAGAGGAATATCTCCAAGCAGAGTATCGGGATACCTTAACTCTGGCGGAAGGATTGGAAGGGGAAAGCCCGGAGGACAAACGGATGCGGGAGATGTTTGTTCTCAACTATTTTTGGTTTATGCAGACTTTGTTGGAGCGGAAAGACCGGATGAGCATGGCTTGTGGGCTGGAAGTCCGGGTGCCCTTCTGCGACCATCGGGTAGTGGAGTACGCTTACAATCTTCCCTGGCAGCTGAAAAGTTTGGGCGGACGGGAAAAGGGATTGCTGCGCAAGGCCATGGAACCCATTCTGCCCCCGGTGATCGCCAAGCGGAAAAAGAGCCCCTATCCCAAAACCCACCATCCGGAATATTTTGCCATTCTGGTTCGATGGATGCGGCAGATCCTCAAGGATCCCTCTTCGCCGGTATTGGCGTTGATTGATCCCAAGGGAGTAACCCAACTGATGGATCATCCGGAGCAGATGACCTATCCCATGTACGGCCAGTTGATGAAGGCGCCGCAGGTGCTGGCCTGGTTGATTCAGCTCAACGATTGGTTGAAGCGCTATGATGTGGTAATCGCCTGTTAAACCAATGAAATCCTAATTGACCGGCAGCGGAGAGTATGGTATCCTAAGGATGGCAGATTCTCTGCTGCTTTCTTGTGTTTTTTAAGGTCAAATGAAAAAAGGAGTACCAAGATGAAGCGATTTTTGGCAGTTTTGACTGCTTTGTGTCTGCTGGGGTTGGGCAGTGCCGTTCCGGTATTGGCGCAAACCTCACTGCGCCCGGTGGATGTGGGCAATTTTAACGATTATACAGGAGGCGGTTCCTCCTGGGACAGCGGTGGGTCCAGTTGGACCTACGATTCCGGCGGATCCAACTACTATTACGGCGGCAGCAGTGGCAGCAGCTCCGGCACGGGCAGTTGGATGGATTTCCTCATCGGCGCTGGGGTAGTGGCAGTGATTATTGTGGTTGTGGTGTTTGCTTCCAAACGTCGGGGCAAAAAGGGCAGCCAATCCATTCCCCACATTTCGGTGGGAGCGCCCTTGCAGGATAACACCAATCCCATTGTGCTGGCGATCCGGCGTTACGACGAAAACTTCAGCTTGGATCGGTTTACCGGTTGGGTGAAGGAGGTCTTTATCACCCTGCAAGAGGCCTGGACCGCCAAGGATTGGAGTCGGATTCGTCCCTTTGAAAAGGAAGAGCTGTTCCAGCAACACGCCAAGCAGCTTCAGCAATATATTGACCAGGGACGTACCAATCACATTGAGCGGATTGCCATCAATCAGGCCTATCCCTTTGAATACCGCCGGGAAGCGGAGTACGAATATTTAAAAATGTACCTGGATGTACGAATGATCGACTACGTTTCGGAGGACGCTACTGGCAAAGTGGTGATGGGGGACAAGGACAACCCCTATTACCTGCGGTATCTGATGACCTTT
>DVGY01000012.1 GCA_018712465.1 Candidatus Egerieicola pullicola
CTCTGCATGAATTATGCCCGGGCCGTCTCAGCAGAAAACGCCCTGGAAAGCAGCTATCTAAAAAACATTAGCAACCTGTCCGCCTATCTGGAAAACCTGGACAACGCCCTAACCAAAACCATGTACTGCGGCACCGCTACCGCCTTTGGGGAAATGACCGCCACGGTTTGGCGGGAAGCGGGCTTTGCCAAAGACGCCTTAGCCAGTCTGCCTCTGTCCGAACTGAATCTGGAAAACAGCTACAAGCTGCTGAGCCAGGTGGGGGACTATGCGGTGAGCTTAAACAAAACCGTTTCCCAAGGCCAAGACCTGTCCCAGGAACAGATTGACCAGCTCTACACCTTAAAGGACTACACCCAATCTATGCGCAGCGAAATCATCCTGATTGAGGATCAGATCCGCACCGGGGCTATTTCCCTGAAAAAGGTGAGCAACGCCGTTTCCGACGCCTCCGGCCAGGAGACTCTGACACTGGATGACTCTGCGGAAGAAATGGAAGAAAGCCTGTCCGACTATCCCACCCTGATCTACGACGGTCCCTTCTCAGATCACATCAACTCCTCCACCCCTCGGATGACCCAGGACCAGCCGGAAATTTCCAAAGAACAAGCTCTGGAAAAGGCCGCTGCCATTACCGGGCTGTCCGCTGAGGAACTGGCCGACCAAGGGGACACGGCTGGACACCTCCCCTGCTACAACTTCGGCAATGGAGATGTCTCGGTGGCCATCACCAAACAAGGCGGCTATCTCCACTATTTGATGAACAGCCGCATTCCTCAAGGCAGTGCCATTTCAGCCGAAGACGCTGTAGCCATTGGAGCAGAGTGGCTGACCAAACAAGGTTACGATTCCATGCAGGACAGCTACTACGAAATCAACGGCAATCGGATCACCGTCAACTACGCCTACGCCCAAAACGGCTCCATCCTTTGCTATCCCGATTTGATTAAACTCACTATCGCCCTGGACAATGGGGAAGTGCTGGAAGCAGAGGCCAGCGGCTATCTGGTCAATCATCAACAGCGGCTGGAACTTACCCCCTCCCTCTCTGCGCAGCAGGCAGCGGAATCGTTGAGTTCTCTCTTGACAGTAGAGAATTCCCGGTTGGTGGTGATCCCCACCAGTGCGCAAAAAGAAGTATTCTGCTGGGAATTTTCCTGCACCTCCCCAAAAGAGGAACAAGTCCTGGTGTATATCAACGCCCAAACTGGAGCTGAAGAACAGATCTTGGTGGTGTACACCGATGAAAACGGCACATTGACTATGTAAACGCAAAAAGAACGCACTCTGTTATCAGCAGTGCGTTCTTCTTTTATTGTATCATATCGGGGGAGATCACCAGTTCATGTTCACTTCTTCGCCGTTCAACAATTTTTGCAGCTCCGACTGCACCTTGTTGGTAAAGCTGGTAGAAGTGGTTACCGCTTTGGCGCCGTTTACCGACACTACCACCGTCCGGTTGCCCACATCGTAGTAATCCACAGTATCCTTGGAACCGTCAGTGTACTGATAGGTCACCGTCATAATAGGATCGGAAGTAACTTCGCTGCGGTTGACGGCATTGGCCTGGCAGGACATCACCAACTGATACCAGGTGGCAAAGTTATCGCTGTCCAATACCGTGCCGTTATACTCTGCACGGGTCTTGGTGGTAGCTTGACCGTTGTAATTGGTTTCGCCGGTGGCTACCTGGGAAAGCTGGAAGGAGTATTCGTTTCCGCCGAAGGAAATGCTCATGGCGGAGACGTTTTGAATGTAAGGCACCAACGGAATGGGGGAAACAAGATCGTCGGCGGTGTAGCTCACCCAAGGCAGCAGTTCTTCGCTCACCACATACACCAGGGGACTGCCGTCCCGCATGACGTAGCGGCAGGCTGTGCTGCCGGAAGTAACTTCATTGCCGATGGTCAGTTGAACGCCGGTGTCGTCCCAGCTCATAGAGACTTCTGCTGCCGGAGAAGCCAGGCCATATTCTTCCAACTGCTGCTGGGTGGGGTTGGAGGCCACCACGTCTTCTGCTTCGGAGCCAAAGATATTGAAGAGCAGATCGGCTTCCAGATCGGGATCCACCAAAGTGACTACCGGGCTGGTAAGTTCATACCGGCTGGCCACTGCCGTCAAGGTATCGTCACCGTATTTGGAGGTATCGGTGGGGGCCACTACAATATCCTCCGGCAGATCGGGACGATGAATGGTCAGGTTGGTAATCACCGGGTCTTCTTCGGAACTGTACGCTTCCAGCAGGGTCCGGTCTAAATAGGTATTGGGGTTGACGTCCAGCGTGGTGGAAAGGGAATTGGCCACTGCATACAGAGCCGGATCCCCCTCCAACATACAGTACCGACCGGTAATGCCGGAAGTGGCGCTGCCGATGTACATGGTGTACACTCTTCCCCCATAAGAACCGGTCACAGTAGTGGTGGGGGTGGTCAAACCGTAAGTGGACAAATCCATGCCGGTGGTATCCTCAAACACAACGTCCAAATAGGTGGCATTGGTAAAAGTGCTCACTGCCGTGCGGATGGTGTAGCGGTCCAGGGGCAGATCATCATAACCGTCCATGGTATAGGCAAAGCTGGCCCCTTCCTCCAAATCATCGGAAGAGCGGACAGTATAGCTGCCGTTGGCGCCCTGGACAGTGAGGTATTCCAGATCGTCCACGTTTTCGTCGATCAAACCGTTGTCCACTTCGTCTTCCACCAAAGCAGAAGTTAGATCGCTGGTGGTGCCGTCGGTATTTTGTTGCTGGCTCAGCACCAACAACACAATCAAAGCCGCCACCAGAACTACCACGCAAACCCCGGCAATGATTAAATTGCGGACTTTTTTACTCATGTTACTTTCTCCTCCGCATCAGCCAGAAGGTAAAGCCGCCAGCCAGTGCCGCCAACGGAATCACAATCATAAAGATCACAAAGGTGGTAATCGCCGCCGCATTGCTGGCGTTGAAGGTTTCGCTGGTAAAGCTTACAGACGAAATGTTGATGCCGCCTTCCTGGCCGGTGAGGTCATTGATTAAATCCACCATGTATTCGTTGTTGTTGTACCGGGCATCGCTGATGACGCTGTCTGCCAGCAAGCCGTCGCTGCCCAGCACAATCACATTGGAAGTAATGGGGGTCAAGCCGTCATACCGGGTTTTTTGAGACAGCGCCGCCGCATTGTAGGTGCCTACATGGCTTTGGACGTAAGCGTTGGCGTCTTCTGTTTCGGAATAGGGCACCAGAGAAGTGGTTTCAGTGCTCTGAATCAAGGGAGTGGTGGTGATGTTGTCCTGAGTTTCAAACAGCAGATTCACCGGACGGGTATACATACCGATAAAGGGAAGAGAACTGTCCCGCAGAGCTGCAGTGTGATCCTCATCCACAATATTCATGCCCATGACATAATTGTTGTTGTAGGCATTGTTGTTGTCGGTTTCATACATCATGCCGTCCAAGCTCACTTCAATGCCCCACTCTGCCAGATAGGCATCCAGATTCGGGGTGATGGAGTGCACCGCACCGGTAGAGTCATCAACGCTCACCTGCTGGAAGTTCGCCAGATAAAGCAGCGTTTTGCCGAAGTTGCCTCCATTGGTCAAAAAGGCGTCGATCTGTTCCAGCTCTGCATCGGTGTAATCCACCATAGGAGCGCAGATCACCACCAAATCATAGGAATCATCCAGAGTGGTGGAAGCCAGGTCCACATTGGTCATCTGGTAGTTGTTGTCTTCCAGGATAGTGTTGAGACCGGCGGAAGTGGTTTCGCTGTGACCGGTGATGACCGCACAGTTGGTGAGTTCATTGGCAGAGACATAGCTGATGGCGCTTGTCATGACCTGTTCCGCGTCGGAAAAGTACTGATAGCTGGTGTAATCGTCGTTGTATTCCGCCACCACCAGTTCAGAGGGATCTACCACCCGGATCCGCTGCGCGCTTTCCACAATGATATCTGCTTCCGACAAGTTATAGTCGGCATAATTGGCGGAAAAGCTGGGGTCTTCCATCAGGTCCACATACCGCACGGTAATGTGGCTGCTGTATTGGGCATACTGCTTGATGATTTCATTGGCCTGATAATAGTACCCGTTGGCATCGGAATTGGCAAATTCATTTTCGTTCATGCAGACGGTGATGGTAATGTCTTCATCCAAACCCTGCACATATTCGATGGATTGTTCTCCCAGTTGGAACCGGTTGTTGTCGGTAAGGTCCACGCTGCTGGGGAACATTCCCAACAGCACCCCTACGATCACATTCACCAAGATTACCGCAACCACCACTACAATGGTGATGATAGTGGACATGGTGCCGTGCTTGAACCGGCGGGAGGATAGAAATTTCGGTTTGTTCATAGCGTTTTGTTCTCCCTCCATTAACTCCAGCGGCGGCGCTCCAACACCCGTACCGACAGGAAATTAAAGATAAAAATGACGCTGGCAAAAAAGATCACATTGCCGAAGTCCAGAATTCCGTTGGTGAATTCACTGTAACGGCTGGTAAAGCTGATGGAACTAAGGACGTTCTGAGCCCAGTTCCAAGGCACGGCGGTGACGAAATAGTCCAGCATGTAGAAGAACAGGATCACTGCAAAGCTAATGATGGCGGCGGCCAGTTGGGACTGGGTCATGGAGGAGATAAACAGGCCGATGGCGATGAATGCGCCGCCCATCAAAATCAAACCGACCAGGTTGCCGATAAAAATGGATACCTGGGGAGTGGCAAAGGAGCCAAGCACAATGAAATCCACCAATGTCATAGCCATGCCCACGCCGAACAGGGCCATTGCCGCCAAAAACTTGCCCCAGATAATACCGGACAAGCTCACCGGTGCAGTGAGCAGGGCTTGGTCGGTTTTCATCCTGGTTTCTTCACTCATCAGCCGCATGGTCAGCACCGGAATGCAGATCATCAGCACCAGCATCATGTTGGAAAAAATATAGGAAATCATGTTCACGCCGGCGCTGATTAACACAAACAAGTTCAATCCGCAGAAGAACCAGAAGATGGCCAAAAAGACCCATCCAATGGGATTTTTAAAGTAAGCGAAAAACTCCCGCTTAAAGATCGCTGTCATTTGCTTTCTTCCTCCTTCTCATCCTTGGGGCCGAAGAGCTTGCGGAATTTGCTTTTTTCTTCCGGGGCATTTTGCTGCTCTTCCTTCCGGTTTTCCCGGGCAATGGACTGAGCCACCGCAGGATCGGTGAGGCGGATAAAGATGTCCTCCAGGTTCATGGCGTTGTGCTTAAATTCCAGCATAGGCCAATTCCGTTCCCGGAGCAGTTCAAACACATCCTCCCGGATGTCCTGATTTTCTTTGGGCTGAAGCAAAAATTCGTAAACGCCCTGTTCCTTTTGGCCGTGAGGGCGAACACTTTCCATCTTTTCCAGCCGGCTCAAAGCCGTCAAGGCGTCGGTTTGAGGAGCCTTCACCCGAAGAGTGTAGCGCTTGTCTTTGCTGAGCTTTTCCGAGAGGTTGCGCTCGGTGTCGTCCGCCACAATCACACCCTGGTTGATGATGATGACCCGGTCGCACACCGACTGCACTTCACTCAAAATATGGGTGGAGAGGATGACGGTATGGTTGCGGCTGAGGGACTTAATCAGGCTGCGGATCTCGATGATCTGATTGGGGTCCAGGCCCACCGTAGGCTCGTCCAGGATCAGCACTTCCGGGTTGCCGATCAGGGCTTGCGCAATGCCCACCCGCTGTTTGTAACCTTTGGACAGGTTGGCGATGAGACGGTCCTTGACATGGCCGATCTTCACCATGCCGCACACCGTGTCCAGGTGTTTGGCCTTGCTGGCCGTTTTGGCCTTTTTCAGCTCATAGATAAAATTTAAGTACTCCCACACGGTCATGTCCGGGTAGAGAGGGGGCAGTTCCGGCAGATAGCCGATGCACTTTTTGGCTTCGGTGGGTTCTTCCAGGATCTCGTGGCCGTCAATCAGCACACGGCCTTCTGTGGCGCTGAGATACCCGGTAAGGATGTTCATGGTCGTGGATTTTCCGGCGCCGTTAGGTCCCAGAAAACCGACGATCTCGCCTTTTCCCACCGAAAAGGAGATCCGATCCACCGCCAGCTTGGAGCCGTAGCGCTTGGTCAGACCTTGAATTTCGATCATGGTTCTTTCCTCCATTTTGCTAAACTTTGTGAGTTTGCACAAATACAGCTTATACTATAGCACAATTTCCGGCGATTGGAAAGCAGTTATTTTGCAAGATTTATGAACAAATCATGAACGAACCATGGAAAATTTAGAACTGCTTGACAATTCTTTTCCGCGCTATTATAATGTATCTATTGTTCAACCCGGCTTTTTTCCCAAAAGGCCGGGAATTTCTTGTAATGCAAAGCGAGGGAACCGCCATGGCCGAACGGGAATATCAGATAACGCAGGAAAGCTACAACAAGCTGGTAGCGGAACTGGAAGAAATGAAGAGCGTCAAGCGCAAAGAGGTCAGCGAAAAAATTAAAGTTGCCCGCTCCTTTGGCGACTTGTCGGAAAACAGCGAATACGACGAAGCCATGAACGAACAGGGCATCTTGGAAGCCCAAATCAAAGAAAAGGAAGCCTTCCTCAACCACGTAGTGGTGGTCAGCGAAGAGGACATCACCACCGACAAAGTGGGCTTAGGCATCCAAGCCACCGTGAAAAACCTGGACCGGGATCGGATCCAGACCTTCCGTCTGGTCAGCTCCAACGAAGTGGATCCTACCGGCGAAGTAAAGTATATCAGCGAAGACTCCCCTGTGGGCAAAGCTTTGGTGGGCCGCAAAGTAGGGGACATCTGCGAGGCGGAACTGCCTGGCGGACGGATCGCCAAATATGAAATCTTAGAGCTCAAGCGCGGCAATTAAGTCACAAGGAAATAGGAAGAGGGAATCAGCAAGATGAATCAAACGCAGCAGCCTCAGCTCAGCGACCTTTTGCAGGTACGCCGGGAAAAGCTGGACCAACTCCGCCAGGCAGGAATGGATCCTTTTGTTCAGACCAGTTACCCGGTGGACACCCACGCCAAAGACATTACCGATCACTATGACCAGTACGAAGGCAAAACCGTCTCCCTGGCAGGACGGATGATGTCCAAACGGGTGATGGGCAAAGCCAGCTTTTCGGATTTACAGGACGGCAGCGGCCGGATGCAGCTCTTTGTGGGACGGGACAACCTGGGAACCGAATCCTATCAATGGTTTAAGAAATACGACATCGGAGACATCATCGGCGTACAGGGCGAAGTATTCACCACCAAAACCGGTCAGATTTCGGTGCGGGTGCACCAAATGACCCTGTTGAGCAAGTCACTTCAACCTCTGCCGGAAAAGTTCCACGGTTTGACCAACACCGATCAACGCTACCGCCAGCGGTACGTGGACCTGATTATGAACCCCGAAGTCCGCGATACCTTCATCAAGCGCTCTCAGATCATCTCCGCCATCCGGACCTATTTGGCGGGAGAAGACTTCATGGAAGTAGAAACTCCTATCCTGGTCAACAACGCCGGAGGCGCCGCTGCCCGTCCCTTTGAAACCCACTTCAACGCCCTCAACGAAGATCTGAAACTGCGGATCTCCTTGGAGCTGTATTTGAAGCGGCTGATTGTAGGTGGTTTAGAACGGGTCTATGAAATCGGCCGGGTGTTTCGCAACGAAGGCTTGGATACCCGCCACAACCCGGAATTCACCTTGATGGAGCTGTATCAATCTTACACCGACTACCACGGTATGATGGACTTGACGGAAAACCTCTACCGTTATGTGGCCAAGACGGTGCTGGGCACCACCACCATCACCTATAACGGGGTGGAAATGGATCTGGGTAAACCCTTCAAGCGGATCACCATGGTGGACGCCGTCAAGGAATACTCCGGCGTGGACTTCAACGAAATCCACACCTTGGAAGAAGCCCGGGCCGTGGCCAAGGAAAAGGGTATCGAATACGAAGAACGCCATCAGAAAGGGGACATCCTCAACCTCTTCTTCGAAGAATTTGTGGAATCCCATCTGATCCAGCCCACCTTTGTGATGGATCACCCCATTGAAATCTCCCCCTTGACCAAGAAGAAGCCGGATAACCCGGACTATGTAGAACGGTTTGAGTTCTTCTTAAACGGCTGGGAGATGGCCAACGCCTACTCGGAGCTCAACGACCCCATCGACCAGCGCCAGCGGTTTGCCGCCCAGGAAGAACTGTTTGCCCAAGGAGACGAAGAAGCCAACCACACCGATGAGGACTTCCTCAACGCTCTGGAAATCGGGATGCCCCCTACCGGCGGCATCGGATTTGGCATTGACCGGATGTGTATGATCTTCACCGATTCTCCCGCTATCCGGGACGTGCTGCTGTTCCCC
>DVGY01000124.1 GCA_018712465.1 Candidatus Egerieicola pullicola
CACACCTCCAACCTCTACTACACCACTCCGGACATCGCTTTGGCCCAAAAGCTTTGCAACGAAACCGGGTACCAAAAAGCCTTTTTCTGCAACTCCGGAGCAGAAGCCAATGAGGCTCTGCTGAAGATTGCCCGGAAGTACAGCTTTGACAAATACGGCAAAGGACGGCACACCATCATCACTTTGGTGAACTCCTTCCACGGCCGCACCATGAATACCCTCACCGCCACCGGGCAAGAGGTGTTCCACAATTTCTTCTTTCCCTTTGCGGAGGGCTTTCGGTACGCCCAGCCTACCTGGGAAGGGGTGCAGGAGCAGTTGGACGACACTGTCTGTGGTATCCTCATCGAGCCCATTCAGGGCGAGGGCGGAGTCTGCCCCCTGGACAAGGAATTTGTCCGCAAATTGGCGCAGCTCTGTGCGGAAAAGGACATTCTGTTGCTCTGCGACGAAGTCCAAACCGGCATCGGACGCACCGGAAAACTGTTGGCGGCAGAGTGGTTTGACGTCAAGCCGGATGTGGTGAGCTTAGCCAAAGGGTTAGGCGGTGGGCTGCCCATTGGGGCGGTGCTCTGCAACGAAAAGACCCAGAACGTGCTGGGCCCCTCACACCACGGCACTACCTTTGGAGGCAACCCGGTAGTCTGCGCCGGGGCTCTGGTGTGCATCAACCGCATTGCCGATCCTGCCTTTTTGCAGCAGGTACAGGAGAAGGGGGACCTGATCCGTTCCACCTTGAGCCAGTCCCCGGAGGTGGAGGACATTGCTGGGCTGGGCATGATGTTGGGCATCCGGTTGAAGACCAAAACCGCGAAGGATGTGGCAAACGCCGCTTTGGAAGCCGGGGTGCTGGTGCTCACCGCCAAGGAAAAGGTGCGCCTGCTGCCCCCCTTGACCATTACTAAGGAAGAACTCACCCAAGCGCTGGACAAGCTGCTGGGTGTTCTCAACGGATAAACAGATTGTAACGAAAGGATGAGACCCATGAACAACACCCATCTGCTGAAGATGCTGGATCTGGACAAAGAGGAGATTTTGGAGATCCTGAACCTGGCCGACCAGCTGAAGTACGAAAACCTTTACGGTATCCAGCACCATGTTTTACAGGGCAAAACCCTGGGCATGATCTTCCAGAAATCCTCCACCCGGACCCGGGTGTCTTTTGAAGTGGGGATGTACCAACTGGGAGGGGAAGCCTTGTTTTTGAGCAGCCGGGATTTGCAGCTGGGCCGGGGCGAACCTATTCAGGACACCGCCCGGGTGCTGAGTCGGTATCTCAACGGCATTATGATCCGCACCTTTGCACAGAAGGAAGTGGAAGATCTGGCGAAATTCGGATCGATCCCGGTGATTAACGGCCTCACTGACTTCTGCCATCCCTGCCAGGTGCTGGCGGACTTGATGACCATTCGGGAATACAAAAAGAGCTTTGACGGCTTGAAGATGTGCTACATTGGGGATGGCAACAATATGGCTAACTCCTTGATTGTGGGTGGCTTGAAGGTAGGCATGAAGGTGGCTGCCGCCTGCCCCCAAGGTTATCTGCCGGACCAGCAGGTGCTGGACTTTGCTAAGGACAACCCCAATTTCCTGCTGACCCAGAACATTCTGGAAGCCGCTGCCGGGGCGGACGTGCTGTTCACCGACGTGTGGGCTTCTATGGGCGAAGAGGATCAGGCGGAACAGCGGAAGAAGGATTTTGCCGGCTGGCAGATCAATGACACCGTACTGGAAGCCGCCAATCCGGAGTGCATGGTGCAGCACTGCCTGCCCGCTCACCGTGGAGAAGAGATCACCGAAAAGGTGTTTGAAGCCCATGCCAAAGAAATCTTTGACGAAGCGGAAAACCGGCTCCACGCACAGAAAGCGGTTATGGCCCTGTTGATGAAATAATTTTATAGCGAACCCCCGAGGAAATTCCTCGGGGGCTTTTTGTTTGGATTGTTTTGTTAGGGCTCCAATACCTTTTTGTGATACCCCTTCTTTCCACAGCAGGGGCATTTCATCTTCCGGCTGCGGCCCCGGTGAGGGGCGAACACCACCGCTTTCAGGGTGGGAACGTATCGGGTATGACAGTGGGGACACTCATAGTATCCAGCCTCCCGTTCCAGCTTCAGTGCGACGGCAATCCCGCAAGCCAGAAAAACCAGCGCTGCTGCCAGCAATCCGATCCTCCAGCCTAAAATCTGGGTGGCAAAACAGGCGGCAAACACCATAATTAGGCAAGAGACGGTGGACAGGGTGCCGATGAACCATTCCAGATTCAGCAGTTTTTTGCTGTTCTGGATTTCCTGCTGCTTCAGCGCCAGCAGGTTTTCCTCTGCTTTTTGACGATAATCTTCCATAGCAATCCGCTTCCCAGTCAGGAGTTCGTTGACGGTGATCCCCAGCAGTTGGCAGAGAGGTAGCATCAGGGAAGGGTCCGGCAGGCTTTTGCCGGTTTCCCATTTGGACACGGCCCGGTCAGTCACGCCCAGCTTTTCCCCCAAAACGGCTTGGGTGTAGCCCGCCTCTTTGCGGCAGGCGGCGATAAAGGTTCCGATTTTTTCCTGATCCATGAGAAGGCCTCCTTTCTGCTGCTAGGATACCAGGTCGACGTGAAAAAGAAAAGGAACTAGGAGTTGAGTTGGAGAAAATAAGAGACTCAACTCCCAGTTGAGAGGATGGATAAAGGGAAAAAGGAAAAAATTATGCCTTGCTTTGTTGCTTTTGGCTTTGGCGGAGGTACAACCAGCCCCCCACCAGCAGTGTCAGCAATTCCGCTGCCGGGAAGGACAGCCAGATTCCCGGCACACCCAGCCAAGTGGAGAGCAGCAGTGCTGCCGGCACAATGAGGAACAGCCCCCGAAGCAGAGAAACCACCTGTCCCGGCAGAGATTGCTCCGTAGAGGTAAAGAAGATGGAAAGCAGGATGTTGATCCCTGCAAAGAAGATGCCGATAAAGTAGAACAGCAACCCCTGACGGGCGGTTTCCTGGAGCTGTTGATTTTGCTCACTATTGAACCAGGAAACAATCAAATCCGGCTGCCAAAGGATAAAGAGGTAGAAAATGGCGCTCAGTATCAGCACCGTGATTAGAGCGTAGCGCAGAAACAGTTTCAACTGGGTGAAGTGCTTTAATCCAAAGGCGCTGCTCAACAGCGGCTGGGTGCCTTGAGCTACTCCGGTAAACACTGCCAGAATTACCAAAGACAGGTTGGCCACCACCCCGTAGGCTGCCACTGCTGTATTCCCGGCCAGGCTCAGCAGCAAAGTATTAAACAGAATAATCACAATGCCGCTGGAAAATTCGGTGACCAAAGAGGGAAAGCCCAGAGAAAATACCTTCCCGGCAATGGCTCCGGACAATTTTGGCCGGACCGGGTGGAAGCCATTTTTTCGCCGGAAAAAGTGAAGGGAGAGGACACACAGGCTGATGATGGGAGCCAGGCCGGTGGCAAACACCGCTCCGAACATTCCCATGCCCAGCGGGAAGATGAACAGGTAGTCCAGCACCACATTGGACAGACTGCCGGTGACCATGGCGGCCATGGCAAGCTGAGGGTTGCTGTCGTTGCGGACAAAGCAGAGGATGATGTCGTTGAGCAAAAAGGCAGGGGCAAACAGCAGCAACGTCTGCAGGTAGATTTCGGTCATGGGAAGGACGGTGTGATCCGCTCCCAAAAGCTGGGCGATGGGCTGAGATAGCAGCAGTCCGGTGAGCACGAAAATCACTGCCAGTACCGCCCCCAGCAGCAATGTGTGGGTGAAGATCTGGTGGAGCCGGTCCGTCTCTTTCCGCCCCATGGCGATGGAGTATTGGGTAGCACCTCCCATGCCCAGCATCAGGCCGGTGCCGTGAATGAGATTGTACACCGGGATGGCCAGGTTTAGGGCGGTCAAGCCGTTGGATCCCAGCCCCTGAGCAACGAAAAAGGTGTCCGCTAAGATATAGCAGGACAATCCGACCATGCCAAGCACATTAAAGGAAGCGTACCGGGCATATTGGGTAAAACTGCGGCTCACTTTCATGCTTTTTCCTCCTAACAGCAAAAAACACCGTCTTGTGCATCTTCATGGCCTATCGACGCACAACCCGGTGAAACTCGGCCTACCCGGCGGCAGACCGAAAACGAGATAGAATTTGCCTTCACTATACCAAAAACCCACCGGCTTGTCAACGCAAAAACAGCAGTTTTATGGGAAAAAGAGAGGAAGTCTTGCAAACTTTCCGGAAATTCGCTACAATACTCTAGAATGAGTAACACACAAGGAGCATGAACATGGTAGTACAACTGGAACAGGTGGCCAAAAATTTCGGGGAACGCCGAATCTTGGAAGGGGTCAGCCTGTCCATTCAGGAAGGGGAACGGATCGGCCTCATCGGCCCTAACGGGGCGGGCAAGTCCACGTTGCTAAACCTCATTGCCGACCCTTCTTTTGCCGATGAAGGCACGGTGTCCTACGGAAAGGATGCGGTGGCAGGGTATCTGCGGCAGAACACCGGCTTGGACCGGGACAGCACCATTCAGCAGGAGATGGAAAAGCCTTTTGCCAAAGCCCTGGAGTTGGCGGCTTCCCTGCGGCGGATGGAACTGGCAGGAGAGGCCATGACCCAGGAATACCAGCAGGCTACCGCTCAGTTTGAAGCGCTGGACGGGTACCAGGTTCAGGTGAAGATCGACACGGTGCTCACCGGCATGGGCTTTGCCGGATACGACCGGAACACCATCATCGCCACTATGTCCGGCGGGGAAAAGACTCGCTTGGCTTTGGCGAAGCTGCTGTTGGAACGGCCCAATCTGCTGATGCTGGACGAACCGACCAACCACCTGGATTTCCCCACCCTGACCTGGTTGGAGGAGTACCTTTCCTCCTACCGGGGGACGGTGCTGGTGGTGAGCCATGACCGGTATTTCCTGGACCGGATGGTTACCCGGATTTGGGAAGTGGACGGGGGCACCGTCTTTGATTATCCCGGCAACTACACCCGCTACAAGGAGTTAAAAGCAGAGCGGTTAAAGGCCCAGCAGAAAGAATATGAAAAGCAGCAGGTGGAGATCGCCAAGCTGGAGGACTACATCCGCAAAAACATGGTTCGGGCTTCTACCGCCGCTTCCGCCAAAAGCCGGGAAAAGAAGCTGGAAGCTATGGAGCGGGTTCAGCGGCCGGTGTTCACCCATAAGACCCCTCACTTTCACTTTACCTTTACCAAGGAGCCGGTGAAGGATCTGCTTTCGGTGCATCGGCTGAACCTAAAGGTGGGCCAGCCTCCTAAGATGCTCTGTGGTCCCCTGAGTTTTGAGATCAAACGGGGAGAAAAGGTGGCCCTGATTGGGCGCAACGGCATTGGTAAGTCCACCCTGTTGAAAACAGTGCTGGGGATGAGCCCCTACTGTGACGGAGAGGTGGTGTGGGGCCGAAACGTCACCACCGCCTACTACGAACAGGAAAACCTGAACTTAAACTTTGAAAACACGGTGTTGGAGGAACTTTGGGGCCGGTACCCTGATCTGCTGGAAAGCCAGGCCCGGCGGCTGTTGGGCAGTATGCTTATCACCGAGGAAAACGTGTACAAAAAAGTTGGGGTGGTTTCCGGTGGAGAACGAGCCCGGCTGGGATTTGCCATTATGGTCAACGCCAAGGCCAACACCCTGCTGTTTGACGAACCCACCAACCACCTGGATTTAGACAGCAAGGAAGCGCTGGAAACGGCGCTGAAGGAGTTTACCGGTACCTTGCTGTTTGTCAGCCACGACCGGTATTTCCTCAATGCCATCCCTACCAAGATTTTGGAACTGACCGACCAAGGGTTAAAGATTTATCCCGGCAATTATGACGATTACTGCCGTCAGAAAGCCAGGGAGCAGGCCGCCCCCAAACCGGCGGCCCCTGCCAAGCCTGCAAAAGGGCGGGGCAAGGAACAGCGGGTTCAGGATGCCAAGCGCCGGGCGGAGATCCGTCGGCTGGAACAGGAGATGGAGCAGCAAGAAACTTCCATCCGAGAGCTGGAAGCGCTCATTGCCGATCCTGCCGCCGCCGCGGATTATCAAAAGCTGGAGGAAGCCTGCCGGGAGTTGGAACGGCTCCATGCCGAAAATGACGCAGCCATGGAACAGTGGCTGACGCTGACCGAAGAAGGGCAATAACCCTGTCAAACTTTTCAAATCACGCTTGTTTCTGCTTATTTTGTCGAAACAGGCGTTTTTTAAGCGAGAAATGTAAAATTTACCTTTACGATTTGTAAAAAGAATGTTATAATGCCAGTAAACACGGCATCCATTCAGAAATTCCAGAGAAAAGAGATTGACAACAGGAGGTACCTATGGAGGTAGTTATTACACTGATCGTCCTGCTGGGCGGGTTAGCGCTGTTTTTGTACGGCATGAATGTGCTCAGCTCCAATCTGGAAAAACTCAGCGGCGGAAAACAGGAATATTATCTGGAAAAGATGACCAATAACGTGTTCAAGGGAGTGCTGGTAGGCTTGGTAATTACCGCCTGCATTCAGAGCTCCTCTGCCACGACCGTCATTGTGGTTGGCTTGGTCAACGCCGGCATCCTGAAGCTGCGCAACGCCATCGGGGTGATTATGGGCGCCAATATCGGCACCACCGTCACCGCACAGATTCTCCGTCTGGCCGGCATTGAGGACAACGGAAACTACTTTTTAATGATATTCAAGCCGGAAGTTTTGGCGCCGGTTGCGGGCGTTATCGCCATCCTGATGATTATGGGCTGCAAAAAGCAGTCCCACAAGATGGTGGGCGAGTTCTTAATGGGCTTTTCCATCCTGTTCACCGGGATGGAGATCATGTCCGATTCCGCTTCGCTGTTTGCGGACAGCCCCGCCTTCCAAACCATCTTTGCCACCCTCCAAAACCCCTTCCTGGGCGTATTGGTGGGCGCCGGAGTCACCGCAATCATTCAGAGCTCCTCTGCTTCGGTGGGTATCCTGCAGGCATTGGCCCAAACCGGGGCAATCAGCTGCTCCGCTGCCATTCCCATTATCTTGGGCCAGAACATCGGCACCTGTGTAACCTCTCTGCTGGCGTCTATCGGTGCTTCCACCAACGCCAAACGGGCAGCTATGGTGCATCTGTATTTCAACATCATCGGCACCATCCTATTCCTTTCCGGCACCTATATCTTTGTAGCTGTTGCCAGTCCGGTGTGGTGGACCGAGCCCATTACCATGGGTGGCATTGCAGATTTCCACACCTTATTTAATGTGGTGGTGACCTTGGTGCTGTTGCCCTTTACCTGGCTGTTGGAAAAGTTGGCGGTGCTCACGATTCGCGACAAAAAATCCACCGATCCCGATGGGGATGACTACACCCAAGACCTGGCCGGCTTGGAAGACCGGTTTTTGCAGGTTTCTCCCAGCATTGCCATTGCCCAATGCGAACAGGTGGTGCTGAAGATGGGCCAGTACGCTGCCAAGAACTTCAGTAAGGTGCGGCTGCTGTACCGGGACTATGACCCACGACGGGCAGAAAGCATTCGAGAGCGGGAAACTGCCATCGACCGGATGGAGGACCGCTTAAACAACTACATCCTTCGCCTTGGGGATTCCGAGCTTACCGATAAGGAGAGTCGTACCGTCACCCAAATTTTGAAGATGACGGTGGAATTTGAACGGATCGGTGACTACGCCATGAATATCTTGGAGCGGGCGGAAGAGATGCACAAAAAGGGCATTGCCTTTTCCAACAAAGCCCAAGAAGAGCTGGAAGTGATCTTCGACGCTGTAGAGGAGATTTTGCAGAAGACCATGGCCTGCTACGATGGCTACCACAGTGATCTGGCAGTAGAGGTTGAACCTTTGGAAGAGATCATTGACCAGCTTCAGGAACGGCTGCGCTACAAGCATATCCAGCGGCTGAAGCGGGGCAAGTGCACCATCGACTGTGGCTGTATCTTCCTGGCCATCCTCACTGACCTGGAGCGGATCAGCGACCACTGTTCCAATGTGGCGGTGTCGGTGATCGGCTACAATCGAGAAGAAGACATTCTGGACCGGCACAAGTACATCCAGGCCGTTCATTCCTCCCAGACCGGGGCTTATACCCAGGCCATGGAACTGTATCAAGAAAAGTACCTGAGTAAAATCAATATGAGCAAATATCAGCAGTAAATTGGGAACTCTCCGTTTTGGAGAGTTCTTTTTTCCCTCAACCGTTCAGTTTCGGAGAATACCACAAGATCCGTTCGTTTCCTGTTTGGGAGTGAAAGAGAAACGGATATGCTTCTTTCCGGGGAGAATCGGGGCAAAATCAGGGGTAATTGTGAAAAAAGGAGAAAGTGTAGAGAAAAAGTCACCGGTTTTTTCTCATTAAAACCACCAAATCAAGACTGCTTTCATATCAGTACGTACAGATTTTTGGTAAAATTGCATAAAATTCTTAAACAAAAATCTACATCCAAAGCCGTCTTTTTCGACAGTTTTTTTGGGGGTTCATCCTTGCTTTTTTGCTGTTTTTGCTGTATGATGAAAATGTATCGATTTATCCCTTGGGATAAATGGTAAGAAACAGACAGGCTTGCTTTGGCCACTCCCCCACCGAAAGGTTTTCATCGGGCTGGGCGGAATTGCGTTTGGGTCAGTCAAAATAGCGCCGCAAAGCAGGGAAAACCGGGCTGCCAAAAGAAAGGCTGCTGTTTCTGCAAGAAATTGCAATAGGAGGAAACATTTCCATGAAGTTTAAAAAACTCTTGGCTGGTGTGCTGAGCGCAGCGATGGTCGCCACCATGATCCCCTCGTCTTTGGCGGGGATGTTCGTGAGTGCAGCGGACACCGATCTGAGCAGCCACTTGTTGTTTCAGTATACGGATACCCTGGAGGATCAGTCCGGTAAAGACAATGACGGCGTAGCCAAAGGCAATGGCGTACAGACCGGCATTGAGAAGGACGGTCGTTCTTCCGTATATCTGAGCAGCACCAGCCACGGCGGAGGATCCATCCAATTGCCGGATGATTTGACCGCTGACCTTTCATCCAAAACCGGCTTTACCTTCACCACCTGGATCAATGCAGCCACTGATGCAGACTGGGCTAGAATCCTGGACTTCGGTACTGACGCTTCCGGCGCCGATCCGGACACTGTGAAGGATTACTTCTTCATCGCCCAGAATGGCCGTATAGTAGCCGGTCAGGGCACCAGCGAATTCTACCTCTCCGATACCGGCATCAGCCCGGCAGAAAATGAATGGCATCATATGGCCTTCACCTTTATGCCGGAAGTCAATGCGGCGGGCGAAGACGGCCAGAACGTGGGCGTTATCATTTATGTGGACGGCGAGGTTGCCTTTGATGCATCGGTGAACCAGACCAACTCCGGTACCCGGAATGCGTTGATTGATTGGTGCAACAACGTGCTCCCCAAGCTCACCGACAACTACATCGGTTACTCCCGGTTTTCTGCCGACCCAGAACTGAATGCGTATCTGTCCGATATGCGGTTCTACGATATGGGCTTGACTGGAAATGAAGTGGTACAGGTCATGGCAGACGGCATGACCACCGATCAGGTGCTGAACATGGCCAAAGAAAGCTTGACTCTGGCCCAAACCGCTACCAGCACCGACATCACCTTGCCTGCCACTGCATTGGCTGGCTTGGTCAATGTGACCTGGGCTTCCAGCGACCCGGACATCATGGGCAATGACGGCACCGTGGGCGACGTGTCAGAAAACACCAACGTGACCATGACCGCCACCTTGACTTACGGCGATCAGTCCGTGACCAAGGAATTTAACATCACCGTGTACAGTCCCGACACGGTTCCCTATGTGCTGAACATTGACGGTGACGATGTGGTGATGGATGTATCCGATACTTTGTTCGGCTTGTTCTATGAGGACATCAACAACGCTGCCGACGGCGGTATCTACGCGGAATTGGTGCAGAACCGCTCCTTCGAGTTTTTCACCTTCGGCGGGTACACCTCCAACTACACCGACGGCGCTTCCAGCCGCACTCATGTGCCGCTGCAATATTGGAACTATGAAAACGGCAGCATGACTGCTAAGAGCGAAGGCGGTTTGGACGAAACCAACCCTGCTCTGGCCCTCACTGCTGCGGAAGACGATACCTTTGCCGGGATCAATACCTCCGTCAACCACTACTATGCTACTGTGGCAGACGGAACTCGGGTCACCAACCAAGGTTATACCTCTTCCAACAGCAGCGCCATGAATATGGAACCCGGCGCCACCTATAATTTCTCCATCTACGCCAAGGGCAACGGTTCTTCCATTTTGGTGTATGTGGAAGATGACAACGGCAACAAGCTCACCGACACCCAGACCATCAATGTGGGCAGTGACGAATGGACTAAGTGTGAAGCTGTTCTGTCCAGCAATACCGAGAAAGATACTCTGGGCACTCTGGTGATGGAATTCACCGGCAACACCGATATTGATATGGTGTCCTTGATGCCGGTGCAGACTTGGGGCTACTCCGATCAGGAAGGCTCTGAATCCGCTCACTCTAACTACGAAGCTAACTCCAACTACCGTCTGCGGGAAGATTTGATGCAGGCTTTGTTGAAAACCAACCCCTCCTTCCTTCGTTTCCCCGGCGGCTGCATCTCCGAAGGCAGCTACACCTGGGATAACGTATACGACTGGAAGAAGAGCGTAGGTACCGCAGAACAGCGGGAAGAAAACTACAACGTTTGGGGCTATGCCATGACCATGGGCCTGGGCTATTTGGAATACTTCCAGATGGCGGAAGACCTGGGCGCAGAACCTCTGCCGGTTATGGCCTGTGGTGTGCTTTGCCAGGCCAGAAGTGACGGCGCTAACGCAGCTGGCGGCGCTTTGATGGATTACTATATCCAGAACTTCAAAGATCTGATTGAATTTGCCAACGGTGATGAATCCACCGAGTACGGCAAACTGCGTGCCCAGCTGGGCCACCCCGAACCCTTCAACCTGAAGTATCTGGGCGTGGGCAACGAAAACTG
>DVGY01000125.1 GCA_018712465.1 Candidatus Egerieicola pullicola
CCCGCCCGGTATCTGAACACCTCCGACGCCAAAGAATTGGCCAGCCACTGCATGGTGGATATTGACCCTGATTTCGTTACCCGGGTGAAGCCCGGAGACATTATGGTGGCGGACTACAACTTCGGCTGCGGTTCCTCCCGGGAACACGCCCCCTTGGCCATTAAAACCGCCGGCATCTCCTGCGTCATTGCCAAGACCTTTGCCCGGATTTTCTACCGCAACGCCATCAACATCGGCTTGGCCATTCTGGAATGCCCCGAAGCTGCGGAACATATCTCCGCCGGGGATGAAGTGAAGGTGGACTTCGACACCGGCGTTATCACCGATTTGACCACCGGCCAGTCCTTCCAAGCCCAGCCTTTCCCGGACTTTATCAAGGACATCATCGCCAAAGGCGGTTTGATGAATTCCATCAAGGGCTAAGGAGGAATTTGCAATGGAAAAGAAGATTGCTCTGATTAAGGGAGACGGCATCGGCCCGGAAATCGTGGACCAGGCGGTGCGGGTACTGGACAAAATTTGTGAAAAGTACGGCCATACCTTCCACTATCAACGGGTGCTCATGGGGGGCGAATCCATCGACGCCACCGGTCTGCCCCTGACCGATCAGGCTCTGGCGGATGCCAAAGCCAGCGACGCAGTGTTGCTGGGCAGCGTGGGCGGCCCCAAGTGGGACAACCAGCCCGGACACCTTCGCCCGGAAAAGGGCCTGCTCCAGATCCGCAAGGGATTAGGGCTGTTTGCAAACCTTCGTCCCGCCTACCTTTATCCTCAGCTGAAGGAAGCCTGCCCCCTGCGGGAAGACATCATCGGGGACGGCTTTGACATGATCGTAGTGCGGGAACTCACCGGCGGCTTGTACTTCGGCACCCACGAAACCAACGAGGAAAACGGGGAATTGGTGGCCCACGACGATCTGCGGTACAGCGAAAGCGAGATTCGCCGGATTGCGGTCAAGGGCTTTGAGATTGCCAAGAAGCGCCGCTGCCACGTCACCAGCGTGGAGAAATCCAACGTGTTGGATTCTTCCCGGCTGTGGAAGAAGATCGTCCATGAAGTAGCGGCAGATTACCCGGAAGTAGAGCTCACCGATATGCTGGTGGATAACTGCGCGATGCAGCTGGTGAAGGATCCCAAGCAGTTTGACGTGATCCTCACCGAGAATATGTTCGGGGACATCCTCTCCGACGAAGCCAGCATGGTTACCGGCTCTATCGGTATGCTGTCCAGCGCCAGCCTGAATGAAACCAAGTTCGGCCTCTACGAGCCCAGCCACGGCTCTGCTCCGGACATTGCAGGAAAGGATTTGGCCAACCCCATCGCCACCATCCTGTCCGCTGCCATGATGCTCCGGTATTCCTTTGACATGGATAAGGAAGCGGACGACATTGAAGCCGCAGTGCGGAAGGTGTTGGAGCAGGGTTACCGCACCCCCGACATCCGCAGCCGGATTTCTCCCGACGGGGAAATCCCGGTAGGCTGCAAGGGCATGGGCGATGCCATTGTAGCAGCGCTGTAAATTTTGCTGCTTCTCCATGATAAGCAAACAAAGATCCGTCTCTGGAAGGTACAGAGGCGGATTTTTTTGGACCAAGGGAGTTTTCGCTGGAAACATCTCTGCCGGATGAGCCGGAATGGGCTTCTTGCTTTTCCAGTTTCATTCTCCGGCAGGAGGGGGAAGATTCTGTTTGCCGCCCTTGCATTCCCCAGCAAATTGGCGTATCATAAAGCCAGAAATTTTTCAAGGAGGCATCCCAGATGGAACAGCAGACCCTTTTTCAACACTCTGACGACGCCCCTCTGGCGGCCCGGCTGCGTCCCCGGACGCTGGATGAGATTGTGGGCCAGCAGCATCTGCTGGGACCGGGAAAGGTGCTTCGGCGGCTGATTGAAAGCGATCACATTTCCTCCATGATCTTCTGGGGACCTCCGGGAGTGGGGAAAACCACCTTGGCCCGGGTCATCGCCCACCACACCAAGGCTGCTTTTATCGACTTTTCCGCTGTGACCAGCGGCATCAAGGAGATTCGGGGAGTGATGCAGCAGGCAGAGGACAACCGGAAATTCGGGGCAAGAACCATTGTCTTTGTGGACGAGATCCATCGGTTCAATAAAGCCCAGCAGGATGCCTTCCTTCCCTTTGTGGAGAAAGGGAGCATTATCCTCATCGGCGCCACCACTGAAAACCCTTCCTTTGAAGTCAATGGAGCGCTGTTGAGCCGGTGTAAGGTGTTTGTATTGCAAAGCCTTTCCACCGAAGATCTCACCGCCCTGCTGAATCGGGCTCTCACCGACCCCCGGGGCTTTGGAGGCCAGAAAATCAGCATTGCCCCGGAGATGCTCACCGCCATTGCTGTCTTTGCCAACGGGGATGCCCGCACTGCTTTATCCACCTTGGAGATGGTAGTGCTCAACGGGGACGCCCAAGGGGACACCGTCACCGTGACGAAACAGGTGCTGGAACAGTGCACCTCTAAAAAATCCCTGCTCTACGACAAACAGGGGGAGGAGCACTACAATCTGATCTCCGCTCTCCACAAATCCATGCGCAACTCCGACCCGGATGCGGCAGTGTACTGGCTGGCCCGGATGCTGGAAGCGGGGGAGGATCCGCTGTACGTTGCCCGGCGGCTGATCCGGTTTGCCAGCGAGGATGTGGGACTGGCGGATCCCCGGGCCTTGGAGTTGGTGGTGGCCGCCTACCAGGCCTGCCACTTCATTGGAATGCCGGAGTGCAACCTAAACCTGACTCAGGCGGTGGTGTACCTGTCTTTGGCCCCCAAGTCCAATTCGTTGGATGTGGCCTACCAGTCTGCCAGACAGGACGCCTTGACCCAGTTAGCGGAGCCGGTGCCTTTGGTGATCCGCAACGCTCCCACCCGGCTGATGAAAGAGCTTCACTACGGGGAAGGATACCAGTACGCCCACCACACCAAAGACAAACTCACCAATATGCAGTGCCTGCCGGATTCTCTGGTGGGTCGGGAGTATTACCGCCCTACAGAACAAGGGGTGGAGGGGCGGTTTAAGGCACGGCTGGCCCAGATCAAGGAGTGGAAAAAGCGCCATGGAGGGAAATGAAGGGAAAGGAATTTCCCTTGCGGCGCTCTGCGAATATTCATCATTCCTTCAAAAAATCCCCCTAGGAAACCCAGATGAAATGTGATACAATAGAAACATTGGCAAAGCCAATGAGGGAGTGAAAGTATGATCTACGTCACCGGCGATTTGCACGGCGATTTGAATCGCTTTAAGGAAAAACCCATGAAGCAGCTAAAGCCCGGGGACACCTTGCTGGTTTGCGGGGACTTTGGGTTTATCTGGGATGGCAGCAAGCAGGAAAAAGCCGCCTTAAAATATCTCAGCAAGTTGAAATTTAACATCCTCTTTGTGGAAGGGCTCAACGAAAACTTTGACCGGTTGGAGGAGTACCCCTTGGAGGAGTACTGCGGCGGCATGGTCCACACCATTGCCCCCAATATCCGGCACCTCTGCCGGGGAGAGGTATTTACCATTGAAAACCTCACCCTCTTTGCTTTTGGCGGTGGGGATCCGGTGGAGGATCTGGAGGAAATGACCCAGGAGAAAGCCCACGCCCTGCGGCTGCCGGTGCTGGAACAGACCGACAAAGCCTTGCGGCATTTGGCTTTGGTGGGGGATCAGGTGGACGTGATCCTGACCCACGACGCCCCCGCCCGGATCAAGCAGTTTATGAACCTCAACGAAAAGGACACCGCTCTGGGGTTTTTACATCAGTTTTTGCAGCGGCTCAGCGAGCTGGAACAGTTTCAGATGTGGTACTTCGGCCGTTACCACAAGGACAAAGCCATTCCGCCTCGGTACCGGGCTATGTTTAAGGACGTGGTGCCGGTGGAGCTGCCTTCGCAAAAAGATTCCTCTAAGGATAAAAAGTGAATTTTCCAGGAAAGACCGGCGCTTTGTCCGGCCTTTTTCTTTTACCGGCGGAAAACGACCGGCCTGTTCCACCCACTTCTTAAGGTTTTCTTAAGAGAGGGAGTCTCGGGAAAAATTTCATAATCCTGTCACAGTTTTGGGGTATACTGTACAGGAATTCTCCTTGCCAAGGGTTTTCCGGTGTGGTATGATAAAAATTAACCTGCCGGAATAGAGCAGGGAATGGATCGAGAATAACCGAAAAGGATTGTGAATAGATGAACTGGAAAAAACCCTTTACCGCCCTGCTGGCCGCGGTGGTCAGCGTGGTGCTGTTAATCACCCCCTTAAGCGGGGCTGCCTTAACCTATACCCCCGACACCTTTGACGTCCACAGCGAAGCTGCCATTTTAGTCAACACCGATACCAACACCGTGGTGTACGAAAAAAATGCGGACGAACGGCTTCTCCCTGCTTCTTTGGTGAAGATCATGACCTTCATCCTTGCGGTGGAAACCTGGTCGGATCTGGACGGCACCACCATTACCATGTCCCGGGCAGTGCAGGATGAGCTCTACGGCCGGGACGCCTCCAACGCCGGAATTATGGTAGGGGAGACGGTCACCCTGCGCAACCTGCTCTATGCCTTGATGCTCAATTCTGCCTGTGAAGCTGCCAGCATGATTGCAGAGTACTACGGAGGCGGGGACCAGCAGCCCTTCATCGACGCCATGAACGCCAAGGCTCAGGAAATTGGCTGCACCAACACCCACTTTACCAACGCTCATGGCCTGGACGATCCGGACCAGTATTCCACTGCTCGGGATATGTATCTGATTACTCAGTACGCCTACAATATGCCCATCTACGACGACCGGCCTTTGGATGCGGACAGCAAAGCCCAGTCCAACCAGATTTTCGATGTGATCTCCTCCACCGACAACTATTATATTTCCCCCACCAATATGCGGGACAAGCAGGTAGTGGTGCACACCAACGCCATGGTCCGGGAGGGCAATGAGTACTACTACGAGTACAGCCGGGGGGTGAAAACCGGCACCACCGACCAAAATACCAAAAACCTGGTCACGGCGGGGAGCAAGAGTGGGTTCAACTACATCTGCGTGGTGATGGGAGCTCAAAACCTGGATGACAATGGAAACGCCACCAACTACACCTACATCGACACCATCAATCTTTATAACTGGGCTTTCGACACCTTTGCCACCCGCACAGTGGTGACCACCGGGGACTATATCGAGGAAGCCAACGTGAAGCTGGCCAGCGGGAAGAATTACGTGCTCTTATCCCCTGCTCAGGATGTGATCTGCCTGATTCCCAATGAAGACCTTCTGGATCTGTCCACCATCCAGAAGGTAGCCACCGTCAACGATGAGATCCTGGCTCCGGTGCACAAGGGAGACGTGCTGGGCAGCTTGGAACTGCGGCTCCAGGACGAGACTTTGGCCACGGTAGACCTGGTGGCCACCGAGGACGTCCAGGTCAGCTGGGTCAGCTGGGTGTTCTATGAGATTTGGCAGTTTTTGACCAATCCCTTTGTGCTGTTAGCGCTGGTGCTGCTGGTGATTCTGGTGATCCTGCTGGTGATCTTCAGCAAGAAACAGCGGCGGAAAAAGGGCAAGGGCAAAAAGAAGTACCGGCATCTGCGCTAAACGCCGGATCCAATAAACATGCAGCCGCCGATCATCCAGGCGGTTGTTTTGTTTTGTCCGGCAGGATGACTGGAGGGGCGGCGTTTGAAGTGCAGACAAAAGTAAAACAGCCGCTCTTTTGATGTTTGAGCGACTGTTCTTCACAGGGAAATGGGCACGATTTACGGTGCCTATCATTTCTCTTTCTTACATCGGTATTGTTGCGAAACACCGCTATGCGGCGTTTCTGGGTTCCGCCTTGCTGCCCCTACATCATGGGCAGCATTTTGCTGGGCAAAAACCGGCGAAACCGGCACGATTTACAGTACCCATCATTTCTCTTTCTTGAATCGGTACTGTTGATAGGTCAGGTGCTCTCGCAGCAGGCCTTTCAGGGCGTAGACGGCAGTTTTCGGAGTTTCCCGTTTCGGAAAGATGATTTGGAACCGATTTTGCTTGCAGGTTAAAAAGTAATGGCGCTTGGTT
>DVGY01000013.1 GCA_018712465.1 Candidatus Egerieicola pullicola
TTTCCCTGATGGGATGGGTGCCGCTGATTGCATGGGGCTTGCTCTGCGCCTTCCTCTATCGTTTGGAGGAAAATAAATTTTTCTTTTTTCTGCTGCTCCATTTGGGAATCATTGTGGCTCTGATTCTGGCCTTGATGGGGGAAGCTGTCCCCGTCCTTTCGGAGATTTCGGCAATCATCTTCAGCCCTTTCCTGACGGCAGCCTGGAGCATTATGAGCTCTCTTCCCATGGTGGGCTCCCTGAATTTAACCCTGTCCCTCATCAGCTTCTGCTTGGTGATTATTGCAGCGTTTCTCTTCTGTGCCATCCGCTGGATTTTTTTCCGCTGACCTTTTTCGGCGCACCTCTTCCCCCGGAGGTGCGCTTTTCCTCTTTTCTTACCTACTTTTTACCTCTCCCTTTCTCTGCCGCCTTTTTTCTTCGATAAAAATTTGCTAAAATAAATAGAAAAAAGGATGTGGTTGGATGTCGGTAAAACGTAGTTTTGCTTTAATTGGCCTGGGCTTTGTGTTTTTGCCCGTCAGCCTGCTGCTGCAACTGGCAGGCGGACGTTCCACCTGGGTGGGGATTAGCTGGCTGAGCCTGGTAAGCTGGATACTGCTAGTGGGCTGGGGTGTGTACTGCGCAGCTCTCTACCGTCCCGGGGAAAGTAAACTGCTCCATCTTCTCCTGCTCCATGCCGGGGCTGTTTTAGGATTGGCAGTCTGCTGGGCCGGATTTTCCGGATTGCTAGGGGTGTTAGGCTTGGGTTTGGCTCAGTTGGTGGAGCTGTGCTTCTTTTTCCCCATCCTGAATCCAGGACTGGAAGTGCTGTTCCACCTTCCCATAACGAATACCATTTCCGATCTTGCAGTGGTTTCAGCGGGCTTTGTACTTATGGCGCTCCTGGCCCTGCTCTGCTGCGGCGTGCGATGGCTGCTCTCTCGAAAATAATCCCCAAAAAGCAAGGGTACCCCTTCTCCCCTGGGGTACCCTCTCGTTTTTTATCCTATCTTATTCTCCCATTTGTTCCAGCGTGGGGTAGGAAGCGATAGCCCCCTTGCTCTGAACACTAATGGTGCAGAACCGGTTGGAGAAATCCGCCATCTCATTGAGCTGGGCCTGGGTTAAACCAGCCAATCCAGCGGCATCCACTCCGGCTTGGTGCAGCTTCCAAAGGAAGGACCCCATAAAGCCGTCCCCTGCCCCAGTGGTATCCGCCACCGGCACATCTTCGCAGGGGGAATAGCCGGAAGCCTGCTTGGTGTAGGCGCAGGCCCCTTCCTTGCCGCAGGTAAACAGAATCAGTTTCACCTGCCCCACAAACAGCTTGGGCAGGGCGGCTTGAATGTCCGTTTCCCCAGTGAGGAAGGCAATTTCTTCATCCGACACCTTCAGCACATCTGCCAAAGGTAAAAACTCCAGCACCGTATCCTTCAACGCCTGCCGGTCAGGCCAAAGGGGGAAGCGCAGGTTGGGGTCGAAGCTGATGATGGCTCCCTTCTCCCGAGCTTTGGCAATGGCGGTCCGGTGGGCTTCCTTCATGGGGAAGTCTCCCAGGGATACGCTGCAAAAATGCAGGGCAAACAAATCTTCAAAACAACCTTCCTCCAACTGTTCAGGGGTATACAGCATATCGGCAGAGGGGTTGCGGTAAAAGGAAAAGGTACGGTTGCCATCTTTGGCCAGGCTGACAAAAGCCAGAGCGGTGTTGGCTTTCGAGGTCCGAGCTACATAAGTGGTGTCAATGCCGAAGCCCTGCATCTCTTTCACAATTTTGTCCCCGAAGGGATCCTTTCCCAACTGGGTCATCAGCCGGGTTTTGCCACCCAGCTTGGCGTAGGCCCCGCAGACGTTAGCGGGAGCGCCTCCCACCGCCGGGCGGAAAGAGGTGACCTCGTCAAAGGCACAGCCCTTTTCTGCCGGGATAAAGTCAATGAGGGCTTCCCCAATGGCTGCCAATACCTGTCCCATTGCAATCATTCCTTTCCAAATATTTTATAGATTCACGGAGGAGACGGTTCCCGCCCCGCCGGTGAGGGTGTAGCTCACCGGATAGGACTCAGGGCAAAACCGGGTGGAGAACACCTGGGTTCCTCCGTCCAAATACACTTCCAAAGAGCTGGCGTCCACCACCACTTCCAGCGTGTTGCAGGCCATGCCCTTGCTCTGCCGCTTGGTGCGGCCCGCTCCCAGGGTTTTCTCGGCAAAGGAAAGGGAAAATACCCCGACTTCCTCCCGATATTCCAAGGTCAAGCCGCCTGCCAAAGTCAAGGCAAAGTTCGGCTGGGTGCGGGTGAGTTTCAGCACACAGACTTTGGGCAGCGTTCCGGCCCCTTCCAGTTTGGTTGGGGCGGAGAGCAGAGCTTCCAGCTCCCGCACCGGCTGCTGAAGCAGCCTTCCGTCCTCCCCAACCGTCACTTCCCGGGGCAGGGTCAGGCAGTGCTGCCAGCCCAAAGGAGTGGTGGGGTTTTGATAGTCCGCATCGGGAATGCCCATCCAGCCGTAGAGGATGCGCCGTCCGTCAGCGGTTTCATAGGTCTGGGGAGCATAGAAGTCAAAGCCGTAATCCCATTCGGAAAACCGGCCCAGCTTCCCCTCTTCCAGCGTCCCCGCCACCGGGAAGTAGCCGGACTGGTACACATTCTGATACCGGTACTCTTCATGGGTCAGACCCTGAGGAGAGACGCTCAGGTATCCCTGTTCTCCCATCCGGAAAAAGTCGGGGCATTCCCACATATACCCAAAATCGGGAATAGTGCACCGAAAAGCAAAGGTCCAATGAAGCAGGTCCCGGGAATGATACACCAGCACACAGCCCTGATCGGACCGGGTTCGGGCTCCCAGCACCATTTTCCAAATTCCATCCTCCCGCCAAACTTTGGGGTCCCGCACATGACAGGAGCAGTCGGCTGGATAGTCTGAATTTCGCAGCAACACCTGCTTCTCACTCATGGAGCTGCCATCAGGAGTGGTGACGGTAATCACGTTGGCCTGCCGTCCGGAGAGGATATAATCGTGCTCCCCCGGCTCCTTCACATTGCCGGTGTAAAACAATCGGATTTGGCCGGGCAGTACCACCGCGCTGCCGGAGTATACCCCGCTGCGGTCTTCCGGAAGACTAGGGCACAGCACCGTCTCCTCCTCTGACCAATGAAAGAAGTCGAGGCTGGTGCGGTGAGCCCAACATTTTTTCCCGCCCCCGGCTGGGTCCTCCGGGCTGGATTGGTAGTACAGCTGGTGGACGCCGCCAAAGTCACACAAACCGTTGGGGTCGTTGAGCCAGCCGGTTTTGGGTTCTACATGAAGGGTTTGCCGCCAAGGATGATTCATGGTTATTCACTCCTGTCTCCCAGCTCCAGCAGGGGATCCATGACCTGGACCTCGCCCTGAGCTTTGGGGGTAATGGCGGAATATACGTCAGAATTGGTGACGATCACCGGAGTAACCGTCTGATAACCCTTGGAGCGGAGAAAGTCCGGGTCAAAGGTAATCAAGGTTTGGCCGGGGGAAACTTGATCTCCTTCCTCCACAAAGGCGGAGTAACCTTCTCCATTTAGCTCTACGGTGTTGATACCGATGTGGACCAGCAGCTCCGCCCCGTTTTCCAGGGTGAGGCCGATGGCGTGGTGGGTGTCAAAGAGGGTACTCACCGTTCCTTTACAGGGCGCCACCACCTTGCCTTCCTTGGGCTCGATAGCAATGCCGTCTCCCAACACGCCTTCCGCAAAGGTGGCGTCGGGTACATCTTTCAGCGCCACTACCGTACCGCTTAAAGGAGAAAGGATGGCGTTGGAGTCAGCCAAAGCGCCTACCGGAATCGGAGCCGTTTCCCCAGCCGGAGTTCCAGGGCCTTCTGCCGCCGGTTTCTTTTCCCGATACAGCACCAGGGTCATCAGGAAAGCCACGGCAAAGGCCACAGCCATCACCAGCAGATACTGCCACAGATTGGCGGTGGTAATCAGCACGCCAAACACCCCGGTGATACCGTAAGCAGATGCTCCCACATGAAGCAGGCCAGCCACTAATCCGCCTGCTGCGCCGCCAATGATCCCGGCGATAAAGGGTTTCACAAACCGCAGGTTCACACCGAAGATCGCAGGCTCGGTAATGCCCAGGAAAGCGGAGAGGGACGCAGGGAAAGCCACCGATTTGTTTTTCCGGTTCTTGGTCTTAATGGCGAAGGCCAGCGCCGCAGCGCCCTGAGCCACGTTGGCTGCCGTGGCAATGGGCATCCAGGTGTTCACATTGGTGGCTGAGAGCAGCCCCGCCTCCAAAGCGTTATACATATGATGGATTCCGGCCACCACCGTTGGGGCATACAGCCCGCCGCAAAGGGCGCCGCCGATGCCGAATGGCAGTGCAATCAACCACTGCATAGCGGTGAGCACGCCGCTTTCCAGCCAGCTGAATACCGGACCGATAATGGTGAGGGTGAGGTAGCCGGTGACAATGACGGTGACCAGAGGGGTGACGAACAGGTCGATCATTTCCGGTACAATCTTGTGGAGCCGCTTTTCCAAAAAGCTCATAAACCACACCGCAATGACCACCGGAATTACGTGTCCCTGATAGCCCACCAGGTTGATGTCGTACAGCCCAAACCAAGCTTCCGCCGTAGGTATGGTGTCCGCCGTGGCCACGTTCCAGGCGTTGAGCAGATCTGGGTGAATCATAATCATACCGATGACTGCCCCTAAGAACATATTGCCGCCAAAGGCTTTGGCAGCACTGATGGCAATCAAAATGGGCAGGAAGGTGAAGGCTGCATTGCTAAACAGATGGAAAATAGTATAAATGTCGTTTTCCGCCAAGCCGGGGATCAAGTTGGAGAAACCTTCCAACAATCCCATCAGCAAGCCGCTGGCCACAATAGCAGGGATAATGGGGACGAAGATGTCCCCCAGGGTTTTAATGGCCCGTTTGTACCAGGGAGCTTTGGACGCAGCGGCTTTCTTCACGTCCTCTTTGGAGCCGCCCTCGATCCCGGCGATGGAAACCAATTCGTCGTACACCTTGTTCACCGCGCCGGTGCCGATGATGATCTGAAGCTGGCCGGATGCTTCAAAGACGCCTTTGACGCCGTCCACATCCTCTACCTTTTCTTTTTGCACTTTACTGTTGTCCGCAATCACCAGCCGCAGCCGGGTGGCACAGTGAGCTGCACTGATGATGTTTTCCGCCCCGCCGATCAGCGGCAGGATGGCTTTTGCCGTTGCCTTATAATCCATGGGGTACATCCTTTCTTGCTTTTTCTCTCCGGAGCCGTGAAATCAGTTTCACGTTGTACCTTTATTATAGAGAATGGGCAGAAAGAATTCCATTGACGAACTACCTTAACTTTGTGCCGCTTCTTGCAGGGTTTCACATAGTTTCAGAAGGTTTCCGGTTGGTGGACTCCCGTGTCAGAATTTCGTAGTCCAACCGCAGGATCTTGGAAGGGGTTTCCCGGTTGGCGATTTGGGTCAGCAGCAGCCGGGCGGCATCCATTCCGGCAGTTTTGTAATGAAGCCGGGCGGTGGTCAAAGCAAAGGCCGCCACCTGTCCGATCTTAGTGTCCCCCACCCCGCAGATCATCATTTGATCCGGAATGGAGATCCCCAATTCCCGGCAGCGCTGCATGGCCCCGATGGCAATGTTGTCGGTGGCGCAGAACAAGCAGTCCGGCCGTCGGGCTCCCTCCAGCAGTTTCTGAGCCTGGGTGTACCCATCGTCGATGGTAAACTGAGCGGTACACATCAGCCGGGGATCGGGGCGGAGATGAAACTCACTGAGGGCCTTCAAAAATCCCTGATACCGCTCCTTTCCCGCCGCTTCGTCCTGGGTGGTAACTCCCAAATATCCCGGCCGTCGAGCCCCTTGGGAGAGCATCAGCTTGGTCAGGGCATAGGCCGCCCCCAAATCATCGTGGCAGACACAGCTGTATCGGGGATATTGCTGTCCCACAATCACTAACGGCAGATGCAGGGAATCAAAGGCCAGCCGGTGAGCCTGCGTGAAAATGGTAGCTAGGAGAATAATCCCGTCCACCTGCCGCTGCTTGAACAAGGTCAGGTACTCCACCTCTTTGGCGGGATCGTTGGCGGTCACCCCCAGCAGAAGCTGGTATCCTTCCTGCGCAGTGATCTGGCTGATCCCCTCGGTAACCCGAGCGCAGCTTTCGCTGGAAAGCTTGGGCAGGATCACTCCAATGAGACCGGTGCGGTGGGTGCGAATGGATCTGGCGCTTTCGCTAGGATGGTAGCCGGTTTCCTCCACCGCCTTTTGAATGGCTTGACGCTTTTCTGCGCTGAGATAGCCGCCGTTGAAGTACCGGCTCACCGCCGCCTTGGAAACTCCCGCATAGGCGGCAAATTCAGTGATGTTCATGGGCCCTCCCTTCTGAAATCGGTGTCATAAGCTCACTGTATCACAAAGAACTCCTTCGGGTTCCACTGGTTTTCTCCATCAAAAGAAATCCTGCCCTTGTTTTTTGGGCGGCAAAGAGGAACCCAAAATAACTGCTTTTGGTAATTATTGTAACACAGCCTCAGCCCAAACGCCAGACCCACTAACCCCCATT
>DVGY01000126.1 GCA_018712465.1 Candidatus Egerieicola pullicola
CTGCCGGAAGATTGCCGCCAGTAGGTTTGCGGATCAGGTGGCCAAGGAATTGACCTTTTTGGATATGCCCAACGTCACCCTCAAGGTCATGCAGAAGGATGGGAAATATACCTCCAAGGGCAAAGACGAAATCGCTTTTTACTTTTCTACCAACCCTGGGGAAGAACCGAAAAGCATTTCCAAAATTGCCTCTGGTGGGGAACTTAGCCGAATTATGCTGGCTATGAAAAGCGTGTTGGCAGAACATGACCAGGTACAGACCTTGATCTTTGATGAAATCGACACCGGTGTGTCCGGGTCCTCCGCCCAAAAGATCGGCATTAAATTGAAACAGGTAGCCCGGCACCGGCAGGTGCTCTGCGTCACCCATTCTGCCCAGATTGTGGCGTTAAGTCATCACAGCCTGTTGGTGCAGAAGCAGACCCAGGAGGGACGGACCTTTACCAAGGTGCTGACCCTGAACCGTACTCAAAAGATCAACGAAGTGGCTCGGATTATGAGCACCGGGCTGGTATCGAAATTGCTATTATCCAACGCCGAAGAAATGGTAAAACGAGGAGAGGAAATTACATGACACCGCAAGAGTGGGTTACAAATCAGCTTCCTAACATGGAAGAAGTGTTAAAAGCATTGGTGGCCATTCCCAGTGTCCAGGGTGCCGCTACCGAAAACGCACCCTATGGCACACAACCCCTGCACTGTTTGGAGGAATTTCTCCGCCAGGCGCAGGCTTTGGGTTTTCCTGTGTCCCTGGAAGATCAGCGGATGGGGGAAGTCCGATTGGGTGAGGGCAGTCCCAGCCTGGCCATCTTAGGCCATTTGGACGTGGTGCCCGGCTGGACCGGCGGGGAACACCCTTCCTATGAGTTGACCAAAGAAGATGGGGTGTATTATGGCCGTGGCGTGATTGATGACAAAGGCCCCATGGTCAGCGCCCTGTTTGCCCTGTATTACTTTTTGGAGCAGGGTATTTCCCTGGATGCACCGGTGATGCTGCTTGCCGGTACCGACGAAGAAAACGGTTCTGCCGATCTGGAGTATTATCGGAAAAACCATACCTTACCTTCCATGGTAATCACCCCCGATGCTTCCTATCCCGTAATCAATGGGGAAAAGGGGATGCTGCGGTTTTTGCTGCAACGGAAGGTGTCTCAGACCTATCTGTCTGAAGTCACCGGTGGGGAAGTCATCAACGGTGTGCCTCAAAATGCCGAAGCGGAATTTGTTTTTGTGCCGCCTTTCTGGAGCACTTTGCCGGATCAGATTGGGGAGGTGCGTTTTGCGAAGAATGGCCAAAAGTACTATGCCCATGGGAAAAATGCCCATGCCTCCACGCCGGAGCTGGGGGAAAACGCTCTCACCGCTCTTTGGCAGGCTTTGGCAGAAACCCTTCCGGCAGGGAAGGAAAAGCATCTCTTCCAGGATTTGGTTACTCTTTTCCCCCATGGAAAGACTGGCGGGGAAGGCTTTGATGCCGCCTGTTCCGATCCGATTTCCGGCCGCTTGACGTTAAATCCCGGGTTCTGTCAGATCCGCGGAGGGTTGGCGGAAATCTTCTGTGATGTCCGCTTCCCCTTGGATCGCACTGCCAAGGAAATGCTGGTGCAGTTTACTCGTAAGGCAGCGGAATACCGGTTCATCCTCACCCCCTTACTTCAAGAGGAGCCCCATTACACGCCGGAAGACGGACGGTTGGTGTCTACTTTGCTGAAGGTATACCAGCAGCACACCGGCAAGGAAGGCAGTTGCATTTCCATTGGCGGCGGCACCTATGTCCATAACATTCCTGGTGGAGTGGCTTTTGGCATGGAACGGGATGGTTACGATTACCATATGCACGGAGCGGATGAGCGGCTTCCGGTTCAGGAATTGGTAGATAATACCGTGCTGTATATCAAAGCGATTCAGGCTCTTTGCGGCAAGGAAGGAGCGTGAGGCAGCGATGAGCATTAAAGTGATTGCCACCGATCTGGACGGCACCTTGACTAATTCCAAAAAGGAAATTACGCCCCGTACCCAGAAAACCTTGGAAAAAGCCATGGATCTGGGGGTAAAGGTGGTGCTGGCCTCCGGCCGACCTTATTATGGGGTGAAGAATTTAGCTGCGCAGCTTCAGTTGGAAAAGCGTGGCGGATACATCCTCTGCTTCAACGGCGCTAAGCTCGTTAACTGTCAGACCAAAAAGGTACTGTTTGAGCAGACCATTCCGGTGCAGGAGATTGAGGTGCTGGATTATTTGGCACGGCATTACCATGCCACTATCTTGACCTATACCGACGACACCATCCTCACCACCGATCCGGATGATGAATATGTCCAAAAAGAATGGAAAATTACCGGTATGAAGTTGCAAAAAGTGGAAACTTTTTCGCAGGTAGTGACTTTTCCCGTCAATAAGTGTATGATGGTGGGGGAAGGCAGTCACATGGCTGAAGTGGAGCAACAGGTGCAGCTGGCAGTGGGAGGACGGCTCAGCGTATATCGCAGTGAGCCCTTCTTCTTAGAGATCATGCCGGCAGGGATCAACAAAGCCCGGAGCCTGGAATACCTGCTGGACAGCCTGGGCTGCGATAAGGACGAGCTGATGGCCTTTGGCGATGGCTACAACGACCTGTCTATGATCGGCTTTGCCGGTTTAGGGGTGGCAGTGGCCAACGCCCAGAAGGTGATCCTGGATGCGGCGGATTATGTCAGCGCCTCCAATGACGAGGACGGAGTAGCACAAGCGGTAGAAAAATTTGTGCTGGAGCTGTCCTGATGCCTTTTTTGGCAAGAGAAAGGAATCCAAAGTTAATATGAAACGATTTCGCTATGCGCTTTTGAGTCTACCCCTTTGCGGAATGCTGCTGTTTAGTGGATGTTCTGTCCAGGAAGGACTGCGCACCTCTCAGTTTGGCAGCCAACTGGAACAGGCTACCAGTATGTTGGAAGGTGCGGCGGATGAGATCGAACACTTTCTGTCCTGAGGGCAGAAATCCCATTTAGGAAAGGAGCAATTCCATTGAACAGACAACTCTTTACTTCGGAAAGTGTAACGGAAGGACATCCCGATAAAATCTGCGACCAGATTTCTGATGCGGTGTTAGACGCCCTGCTGGAACAGGATCCGCAAGCCCGGGTGGCTTGTGAAACCTGCTGCACCACTGGTTTGGTGCTGGTTATGGGGGAAATCACCACCAGCGCTTATGTGGACATTCAAAAGATCGTCCGCAACACCGTGGTAGAGATCGGCTACGATCGGGCCAAGTACGGCTTTGACGGTCATACCTGCGGTGTGATCACTGCGATCAATGAGCAGTCTCCCGACATTGCCATGGGCGTGAACAAGGCCCTGGAAATGAAGCAGGGCGCTACTGCGGAGGATCTCACCAACGGCGCTGGGGATCAGGGCATGATGTTTGGCTATGCCTGCGATGAAACTCCTGAATTGATGCCTCTCCCCATTTCTTTGGCCCATAAGCTGGCCAAGCAGCTGGCCCGGGTCCGGAAGGAAGGAATTCTGGATTACCTTCGTCCCGATGGCAAAACGCAGGTTACCGTGGAATACGAAGACGATAAACCGGTTCGGATCGACACCATCGTGATTTCTACCCAGCATGCCGACACCGTTACTTTGGAACAGATTCGCCGGGATATGAAAAAGCATGTGATTGCTCCGGTAGTAGATCCTTCTTTATTGGATGAAAAAACAAAGTACTTTATCAATCCCACCGGACGGTTTGTGATCGGCGGTCCTCAGGGAGATTCCGGCCTCACCGGACGGAAGTTGATTGTGGATACCTACGGCGGCTATGCCCGGCACGGCGGCGGCGCCTTCTCCGGCAAGGAT
>DVGY01000127.1 GCA_018712465.1 Candidatus Egerieicola pullicola
TTTGACTCCTATTCTGGCCCATGTGGAACGCTATCTGGCGTTTGAGCATTTTGATTTTTTACAGGACATGATCCGGCAGGGAGAATTGCTGGCCCAGGTCAATGCAGATTCTTTATTGCGATGGAGCACCCGGAAAAAAGCGTTGGAATTTTTAAAGAGCGGCAGCGCTCAATTTGTGGGAAGCGATGCTCACAATATAGAACAGCGCGCTCCCCATCTGGGGGAAGCAATGGCCATGATTGAGAAAAAGGCCGGCAAAGAATTGGTACAGCGCATTGATCGGGATTCAGAAAAATTGATTCAAGAGTGTTTGAAATAATACAAATCGGATATTTAGAAAGAAGTAATACTCTTTGGAATATTTGATTTAAAATAGAACGCAATTATTTACTAGATCGGAGGCATCACAAGCTTCCGGTCTACTTTTTTTGCCGGAAACCGTCCTTGTGTTTTGCTGAGAAACTGTGTATAATGAAAATGATAGAAAAAGGAAAGGAAGGCTGGGAAAATGGGAATCCGATTGCTTCACAGTATGGCTTGCTTTGGTATGAACGCATATCTGATCCAGGTAGAAACCGATATTCTTCGCGGCCTTCCCAATTTTACTGTGGTAGGGCTGCCGGATGCAGCGGTCAAGGAAAGCCGGGACCGGGTGCGGTTCGTCTTTAAAAACTGTGGTTTTTCCTTTCCCAATGGGCGAATCACTGTCAATTTGGCCCCTGCCGATTTAAAAAAGAGCGGTTCCTCCTTTGATCTGCCCATCTTTTTGGGAATTCTTTTTTCCAGCGGACAGGTTTCGGATGCAGGATTGGAGGATGCTGCTTTTGTGGGGGAATTGTCCCTGTCCGGGAAATTATCTCCGGTCAACGGAGTGCTGCCTATGGTGCTGGCCGCTAAGGAAGCGGGGATCAAAAAGATCTTCCTTCCGGCAGAAAATCAGCAGGAAGCTGCCGTGGTGCGGGATATGGAGATTTACGGCTTAGAGCACGTAAACCAGCTGCTTGGATTTTTAGAAGGGAGAATAAAACTCACCCCAGCTCACTACACCCAGCCCAAGTCCGCAGAAGAGGTGCTGGCTCCTGATTTTGCCGATGTCAAAGGACAGCCGGTAGCCCGCCGGGCGGTGGAAGTAGCCGTGGCTGGCGGACACAATCTGCTGCTGATCGGTTCGCCGGGGGCGGGGAAGTCCATGCTGGCAAAACGGATTCCAGGCATTCTTCCTCCTATGACCTTTGAAGAGTCCATTGAGACCAGCCGGATCTATTCCATCGCTGGATTGCTTAGCAGTAAGCAGCCCTTAATCACTGCCCGTCCTTTCCGAGCTCCCCACCACTCCATTTCCGCGGCGGGATTGTCCGGCGGAGGCACCATTCCTCAGCCGGGGGAGATCAGTTTGGCCCATAACGGAGTGCTATTTTTGGACGAGCTGCCGGAATTTAACAGACAGGCCATTGAGATTCTTCGTCAGCCTATGGAGGACGGCACTGTCACCATTTCCCGGGTGCAGGGAACGTTGACGTATCCTTGCCGGGTGATGGTGGTGGCAGCCATGAATCCCTGCCCCTGCGGCTATTTCGGCCATCCTACCCGGGCCTGCACCTGTGAAAAAGGAGCGGTGAGCAAGTACCTAAACCGGATCAGCGGCCCGTTGCTGGACCGGCTGGATTTACATATTGATGTACCCCCGGTAGATTATGACAGTTTGGCCAGCCATCAAAAGTCGGAACCTTCTTCGGAGATCCGCAAACGGGTGATGAAGGTGCGGCAGATTCAACAGCAGCGGTTTTCCGGAAAGGGAATCTATACCAACGCCCAAATTCCCCCTGGTTTATTGGAAGAGTGCTGTCCCATGGACGATGGGGCAAAAGCCATGCTGAAAAGCGCTTTTGAACGATTGGGGTTGTCCGGACGGGCCTATGACCGGATTTTAAAGGTAGCCCGCACCGTTGCCGATTTGGAGGAAAGCGAAATCATCCGCCGTCCCCACATTGCAGAAGCCATTCAATATCGCAGCTTGGACCGGAAATATTGGTCCAGAATGTAAATCATCCAAGAACAGGAGGCAGAGTATGAGCGAAAAACGTAAAGGGTATCTGACCTGGGACGCTTACTTTATGGGCATTGCCCTGCTCAGTGCCCAGCGCAGCAAGGATAGTAGCACCCAGGTGGGGAGCTGCATCGTAAATGAAGACAACAAGATCCTTTCCATGGGTTATAACGGTATGCCTACCGGCTGTGACGACGATGAAATGCCTTGGAGCCGGGAAGGGGACACTTTAAATTCCAAGTATGCCTTTGTCTGTCACGCAGAGCTCAATGCCATTTTAAATTACAGCGGCGGCAGCTTGAAGGGTACCCGGATTTACAGCACCCTTTTCCCCTGCAATGAATGTGCCAAAGCCATTATTCAAAGCGGCATTCGGGAAGTGATCTATCTGTCGGACAAATATGCCGATACCGACGGTGTCCGGGCCAGCAAGCGGATGTTTGATCTGGTGGGGATTAAGTATCGGGAATATGTCCCTGCGGGGCAAACCGTCACGCTACACCTGTAAGGAAAGGAAGAACCAGTTTGAACAATCTCTATCTCTGCGGTTTTATGGGCTGTGGAAAAACCACCATCGGTCAGGCTTTTGCCAAAAAGCAGGGCCGGAAATACCTGGATTTGGATCAGCTGTTGGTTCAGCGCCAGGGAAGAACCATTCCGGAAATCTTCGCCCAGGATGGGGAAGAAGGATTTCGGACGATCGAACAGGAAACCTTGCTTTCCACCCAAGAATACAAAGGTGCGGTGATTTCCACCGGCGGGGGTATTCTTACCAAACGGGAAAACGGCGCCATCTGCAACCGGCTGGGGGTGTTGGTGTTTTTGGATCTGCCCTTTGAAGTCTGTTATCAGCGGATTGCCGGCGACACCAACCGCCCTTTGGTGATGCAAAACACCAAGGAGCAGTTGGAAGATTTATATAACCGGCGGAGAACGGTGTACCTAGCGGAAAGCGGATTGGTACTGGATGCCACCGGTTCGGTACAGGAGATTGTAACGCGGCTGGAACAGGCACTGAAAAGATAAAATAAAAAAGAATCCCAACGGCCTTGGTGAAGCATTACCGAAAAGCCGTTGGGAATTTTTATTTTTTGGCTTGTACCTGAATCCGCCGAAAGGTTTCAAAACAGCTCCGCAGCCCAAATCTAAAATTGATTCCGTGCCAGAAAGAGAAAGGAAAGAGATTAGCTCCTGTCCCCATTGGGTTTGATGAGCAGAGGCTTTTTCGTATTGGCTGCCGTCAAATTCAAAGTGAGGCATTTTGATCTTCCTTTCTTAAGATTTTGAAATGGGACACACCTGCAAGCACTGCTTGCAGCCGATGCAGCTGCAGCAATCTTCTTTGTTTAAAAAAAGAAATACAAAACGTAATTTTTAAAGAAAAATATCCGAATCGTAAATTTGGATTGAGCTAAGAAATATTATGTAGAGATTCTAATTTACTGTTTCTTTTACCCTACAGTCAGTGTAAACAAAAAGAACAGGTACGCCACCAGGGAAAAAGCCAGAAGATAAATCAACAGCAAAAAGCCTAAGCTCACCGCTCCAAAAATAATTCCCAGCAGGCTGTTCCTCCGTCCAGGAAAGTTGGGAGGATAGGATTGAAAGCGGGATCGGGACACCAAGCCAAAGATCAGCGCCAGCAAACCACAAACTGAAATGGGAAAACTCAAGTCTAGAAAATTGCTGGAGTTGTGATAACCGGACTCTCCAAGGACGGAAATATCCCCAAAGATAGCGATTAGAAGCAACCCCAGAGCAATGGCTCCCAGCACAAGGCTGGCAGTAGCCAACTTGGTCTTGGATTTGGGTTTTGGATAGGGCATACCGGGATAAGGGGGATATCCCTTTGGCTGGATGTAGTAAGGCGGCGGTGGCGGAGGGGTTGGTTTTTGGTAAGGGATAAACGGGGGCTCCTGAGGTGGGGGAGGTGTGGCAGGCCCGGGAGGATTGGATTGAACACGGGGGTCCTGAAAGGGCGTGCCAGTCGATTGATTTTGGGAATTCATACTATTTCTCCTTTTTCGGTTTACAAAAAAGCGACAATCCATGTGGGAATTGCCGTCTTTTGTTGTTTGTTAGTTGTATAAATAATACGGAAAGTTATTAAAATACTCAGATAGACTAAAAGTAAAAAATATAATGAGACAGACAATTACCGTTACAATGACAAAGATGCTGATGCCAAGTCCCACAGCTCCACAGATTTTGCCTACTTTTACATAAGTGGCATTGGGACCCAAATTGCCGTTGGGATAATGGCTTTTGACTCTGGAAGAAAACACCAACGCCAGAATGGCACAAACCAAACTTCCCAACGCGATGGAACAGATTCCCAGCACCATGGAAGCAATGGCCAGTCCTTCCGGTTTATACTGAGGCGGTTGAGGAGCCGCCGGGGGAGGAGTGACCGGTTGATAACCGGCAGGTGGTGGCGGAACCGGTTGGCTGTAATAAGTCTGGGGATAGGATGGGGGATAAACGCTGGGGTCCCGAGACATCTGCTGCGCCGCATAGTAGCCGGGCTGGTAGTTGTTGGGAGGAGGCGCTTGGTAGGGTGCCTGATGAGGCGTAGAGGCAGGCTGAGTAGGTTGAGGCTGTGCCGGTTCCGGAGCGGCCGGCTGTTCTTCCTGAATTTCTCCCTGGACAGCCTGGGCAGAATCGGAAAGATCCTGCTGAATGGACGAAGCGGTTTGGGTGGCGGCGTGAGCTTCTTCTTGGGCAGCTTGCACGGCTTGGGCCGCTGAGATGGCTGCTTCCCGGGCCAGATCGAAGTCCATCTGAACCTGACTGGCTTCCGCTTGGGCAATTTCAGCCGGTGGCGGTGGCGGTGGGGGAGTGGGGATGCCATGTTCTACTGCAGAGGGGTCTACCATAAATATTCTCCTTTAATTAAAACAGCATAGATGCGGAACTGATTTGGATGTCAATTCTGCCGTTCAAGTAAGGGGCGAGTTCGTTGATGAAATACGGTGTAGCTTCCTGGATTATATACACAAGGGCAATCACATAGATGATCCAAAGAATCAGGAACAAGATGGAAAAGACTAGCCCCACAATACCGCAGATTTTGGCTGCCAGCACAAAACCGCGATTGGGACTTTGCAGTTCTCCCGGCGTTTGCTTTTTTACTTTTCCGGCGAATACCAGCGCTAAAATGGCGCAAACCAGACCGGTAATGGCTCCGGCAGAGAAAAAGATGGAGCAGATGCCCAATACCATAGCGGCGATGGCCATGCCGTTGGGCCTGGTTTGGTTCACCGGTTGGCAGGGCGGATACTGCTGGTACTGTTGATACTGCACGTAAGTTTGTTGGGAATAGTTTGGTTGATATCCCGGCTGCTGATAGGGCTGACCAGGCTGTTGGAAGTTGGGGGTTTGATTTGCATTGTCCATAATCATTCTCCTTGTTGTCAAAGACGAAATCGGGACGAATGGGGCAGCTGCAAAAAGAAGGAGATACAGCTGTCTGTTAAGCTTATTCTATCATATTTAAAACCTACTGACAAGATAAAAGCCGGTCAGGAAACCTCTTTTTTGCCAAACAAAGCCGCCGGCAGAAAAAAGAATTTATTCACTGTTACGAAATCCGCCAAAAACCATGGAAAAAAATGCGAGATAGGATATAATAAGGAAGAATGTAGCTATGTAAAGACCTGTGCAAAGGAGAATGGACTTGATTCGCAGCGATTTGAGAAATATCGCCATTGTGGCTCACGTAGACCACGGCAAAACAACTTTGGTAGATGAAATGCTCAAACAGGGAGGCGCTTTCCGGGAAAACCAGGTGGTTCAGGATCGCGTCATGGACAGCAACGCCCAGGAACGGGAACGGGGCATCACGATTTTGGCCAAAAACACTTCGGTGCATTATAAAGGAACCAAAATCAACATCATCGACACTCCCGGTCACGCCGACTTTGGCGGAGAAGTGGAACGGGTGCTGAAGATGGTGGACGGAGTCCTGCTGTTGGTGGACTCCTTTGAGGGAACCATGCCTCAGACTCGGTTTGTGCTGCAAAAGGCATTGGAACTGGGTCACAAGATCATTATTGTGGTGAATAAGATTGACCGTCCCGACGCCCGTTTGGACGAAGTGGAGGACGAAGTGCTGGAGCTGTTGATGGACCTGGATGCCACCGACGAACAGCTGGACAGCCCGGTGGTGTACTGTTCCGGACGGGAAGGCATTGCCACTATGGATTACCATCAAAAGGGTACCGATTTGACCCCGCTCTTCGACACCATTCTGGAACACATCCCGGCGCCGGAAGGAGATGAAACCGCTCCCTTCCAGATGCTGATTTCTTCGGTGGACTACAATGAT
>DVGY01000128.1 GCA_018712465.1 Candidatus Egerieicola pullicola
ACCATCTAATTGTACTCAACGAAATCATTGAATGATGCAGAAAGGGCGGAATGTGAAATGAAGCAGTTGGCACAAGAATATCGGAAATCAGCCATGCTGTTAAGGCGGCGTCGGAAAGAGCTGAAACAAAAACTCAAGGAGGGCCAGATGGGGATCATCGGGCTGACCCAACTGGAAGAGAACCGGCTGAAAGATCGAATCAACCTGTTGGAGCTGGAATATTGGGACACCTTGCAGATCTCCGAATATCTGGAACACTATTACGACCGCACCAAGCGCAGTCATTTTTAAGTAAGGGGGGATTTTTTGCAATACGGAAACCAAACTCTGGAGGGACTGCTGCAACAAATCCCCCAGGACGAACAAAGCCAATACCGCATCTGGCTGAACAAGGTGCTGCGGGAAGTGATACGGACCCAACTCACCCACCGGCAACAGGAGGTGCTTCATTTTTACTACCAATGCGGGTTGAACCTGAACCAAATTGCCAAGGCATTGGGGCTGGATCCCTCCACCGTCTGCCGCACCAAACAACGTGCGTTAAAACGGATCCGACTGTATTTATCAATTTTACCAAAGCAATGACTTGACAGAAAAAAACTTTTGTGCTATAATCACTCCCATATTAAAAGGGAAAATTTTAGGCTGTTCCATCTTAGGGCAGAAGCCATAAATTTTCGGCGGATCGGACCGAGAAAGCATATTCAAATAGTTTTCTCAGAACAGAATCGAGGGAGCGAATATGGATAAATTCATGATTACTTTTCTATTTGTTGCGATGTCTGCATTCCTGCTGGGAGCGCTGATTATCCGATTCAATCGTCCCAGCGCAGAGTAATCTTGCAAATCCTTGCAGAATCGCCGCCAAAAAGTACAAAAGTCAATGCCGTCTGTGGAAGTATTTTCCGCAGGCGGTTTTTTGTTCCACCCTGTTTTCAAGGAAACAGGAGGCCTGTGGCTGCGACCGCCATCCGTCCGGAAAATCCAAGGGCCATTGTCCCTATGGGGAGGGACGGGACGGGAAAGGTGAAACCGGTTACAACTAATTACTAACGAAATCCATACAAAAAATCACCCTGCACAAACGATTTTGCAGGGTGTAAATTTTGATTTGATTTTCTTTGTTTTTTGATTTTACATAAAAAAGAACGCTTTTTTAATTGTTGTAAAATCATTTTTGCCTGGTTATCTTTCAGTATTGCGCAATGCTGTTGACCACAAACGCGGAGGCCAGGACCAGCTGGAACACACAGCAAACGATGATAAACAGGGTGCGTCCCCGCTTGGTTTCAATGAAACCGGAGAGCAGTGCGCAGCAAACACATCCGAGCACCAATCCCACCAAGTCCACAATTGAAAGGGCTACTACCCGGTATTCTTCCGGGCAAAAGCCCAAGCCAAATACGAACAGCATACCCACCAAATGAATCACCGGCAAGGCCAGCAAAGGCAACAGGGCAAAGGCGTAAGAACGGTATTTGGAGCGGAGAAATCCAACAAAAATAATCAGCAAAATCACAGAAATACAAATACACTCAACCACCATAGCGGCGTCCCTCCTGATAAATCATGGCCAACCCATCCAGGGTCAAAGATTTGTCGATTTCGGCAAAGGCGCCGGTCTGCCGGCCAATCATGCCGGACAAGCCGCCGGTGGCCACTGCTTTGGCCTCCACGCCCAATTCCTGGCGAATCAGCTTCAGCATATGGATCACCGCCCCACAGTAACCGTAGACGATGCCGCTTTGGATGCTGGCCACCGTATTATCCCCCACCACTTTGGCTGGCGGCTCAATCTCCACCCGGGGCAGTTTGGAGGTGTTCCCCACCAAAGCGTCCAGGCTCACCTTAATACCGGGATAGATGGAGCCCCCCAGATAAGCGCCGGAAGCATCAATGACGTCAAAGGTGGTGGCAGTGCCGAAATCCACCACAATCAACGGAGCCCCGTACTTTTTCAGTGCGGCGAAGGCATTTACCAACCGGTCCGCCCCTACCTCAGCGGGATTGCTGTACCGGTTTACAATGGGAATCTCCAGGTTTTCCTGGACCACCAAAGGTTCCTTGCCCAGATATTTCCGGAAGGCGTTTTTCATGGAGTACATCACCTGGGGCACCACACTGGTGACCACCACGTCCTCCACATCCTCAGGGCGCAGGCCGTGAATGGAAAAGAAGGTGCGGATCTGAAGTCCCACCTCATCGGAAGTGATGTCCCGACGGGTCACCAGACGAAAACTCTGGCAAAGTTTTCCCTGTTCATACACGCCAAATTCCATATTGGTATTGCCTACATCCACCACAAACAGCATGGCTTTTTCCTCCGGATTTCCACTTGTGTTTTGTTTTTGTAAAATAACCTTGTGTTAGTATACCACATCTTGGCGGCAATGAAAAGAGGTTTTTCAAAGATGTGGGTGTTCTTGGGCAAAACTTCCCTAAATTTAGCAAAATTTGGAAAGTGTCCCAAAAATCGGTCCAATTTTATTTTGCTCTTGACAAGAACGTTTGTTTCGTGCTACAATACCACCAAAAGGAACGGATGTTCTAATTCTCAGGAGAGAGGACGAGAAATATGAAACAATTATGGCTTGTATTGACCGCTTGCGGCTTATTTTTATTGATGGGCAGCGCCGGTGCGCTGGAACTGGATCGAATTTCCTGGGTCCAGCTGATACTTCAGCTTCTGGCAGCAGGCGGGCTGCTGTATTTGGGACAGTGGCTGCACAAAAAGCAAAAAGCCAAAGCGAGAGCGGCTGCCAAGCGGAAAGCTGCCGCTTCCCAAACGCCGCTTTCTTCCCAGCCGGCTGGGCGGGCCAAGAGAAGTTACCATCGGGCGGCATAATCGGAAAAAACGGTTGCGGTTTGTAGAAAAATCTGATAAAATGGAGGACAGAATAGCAGCGAAGGAGGCTGTACGATGCCCTGTTCCCATTTGATCGATTTGAATGACCTGCCCGTTTCGGAATGGTCCCACATCATCGACCTTGCCATCAAGATCAAGGAACACCCGGGGGTTTACGCTCACGCCTGTGACGGGAAAATCCTGGCGACTTTGTTTTATGAACCCTCCACCCGAACCCAAATGTCCTTCCAAACCGCCATGCTCCGGCTGGGAGGGAAAATCATTGGGTTTGACAATCCCCAAAACTCCTCGGTGAGCAAAGGGGAAAACCTCACCGACACCATCCGCATTGTCTCCGGCTATGCCGACATTCTGGCCATGCGGCACCCCTTGGAGGGCGCGGCCAAAGCGGCTGCCCTCTACGCTGGGTGTCCGGTCATCAACGCAGGGGACGGCGGGCACCTTCACCCCACCCAAACCCTCACCGACCTGACCACCCTGCAAAGCGAAAAGGGCCGGCTGGATCATTTGACCATCGGATTATGCGGGGACTTGAAATACGGACGCACCGTACATTCTTTGATTAAGGCTCTGTCCCAGTATCCCGGCAACCGTTTTGTGCTGGTTTCCACCAAGAGCCTGCGGCTGCCCCAGTATATCAAAGACTGGATGGACCGTTACGGCTGCGCCTACAAAGAAGTATTCCGGCTGGAAGACGCCATTCCGGAACTGGATGTGCTGTACATGACCCGCATCCAGCAGGAACGGTTTGACTCCCCGGAAGAGTATGAAAAGCAGAAAAACGTCTATGTGCTGGACACCGCCAAACTGTTTGACGCCAAGCAGGATCTGGTGATCCTTCATCCCCTGCCCCGGGTGGATGAAATTGCCCCGGCAGTGGACCACGATCCCAGAGCCATGTACTTCAAGCAGGCAGTGTACGGGGTGTATGCCCGAATGGCACTGATTCTGCTGCTGCTGGAAGGCCGGGAACAGCCTCCGCTGCTCAGCCACCGGCACGGGGATGTGAAATGTCAGAACCCCAAGTGCATCACCAACCACGAACCCTATCTGGAACACAGCTTCCAGGAGCTGGGAGACATGGCGGTGTGCGAATACTGCGACGAACGGCAGTTGCTGTGAGGCAACTGTAAAGGATTGCGCCTTTTCTTTGAACAGAGAAAGGGCGTTTTTTCTTGTCTTTTTCTCTATTTTTAGGATTGCAACATTTCCAACAAATTTACAAAAAACAAAAAAGCCCGACAAGGGATTTTCCTTGCCAGGCTTAAAATTTTGCCTTCGTTGCAACGATTTTAGGTGAAATGAGAGACTGGATTTCCCCTCTCTCCACCCTCAACCGCCCAAAGAGGTGGGATCCTTACACCGGGTGAATCTGGTGTTCGGAATCGGCGTGGTCCTGATCGATGCCATACTTGGCGTTGCGGCGCTGTTCAAAGAACTTCACCGCCACCGGGCCAAACTGAGCGTAGCTCAGCACGTCTTCCGGCTGTTCGGTCCATTCGGCGCATTCCTTCTTCAGGGTTTCCAGTTCCGGCTGAAGCAGGTCTGCGGGACGGCAGGT